>JACQCN010000427.1 GCA_016201575.1 Candidatus Rokuibacteriota bacterium
GAAGATGAAGCAGGCCAGGCCCGAGCTGATCTTCCACAACCTCGCCGGCGCCGACGTCACCAACTTCCTCAAGCAGTTCGCCGAGTCGGGGATGAAGACCGAGGTGGCGGGCGGCGTCATCGACTCCGCCTTCGCCTGGCCCGCCGGCGAGTCGCTGCGCGGGCACTTCCCCATCATCTGGTGGCACGAGATCAACAACCCGAGCAGCAAGGCGTGGACGGACCGGTACATGAAGCGCTGGGGGCGCCCGCCCGACAACCAGGCCTACGGCGACTACGTCGCGGTCCACGCGATCGCGCAGGGCATCGAGAAGGCGCGGAGCACGGACAGCGCGAAGCTGGTGGCGGCCCTGGAGGGCCACACGCTGAGCGGGACGACGGACGGCCTCAAGGGGCGCCCGCTCACCTTCCGCGCCTGGGACCACCAGCTCCTGCAGCCGATGTACGTGGTGGCGGCCAAGGACAAGGCGAAGTGGAAGGACAAGTGGGACATCTTCGAGGTCATCTCCGAGGTCCCCGGGCGCACGGAGTCCCTCGAGACCATCGCCATCCCGAAGGGCGAGAGCGAGTGCAAGCTGGAGCCGGCGTAAGCTTGCTCGGAGGGGGGCTCCGCCCCCCTTCCGAACCTCCCCCGAGGATGGCGCCGGCAAAGCCGGCGCTCGAAGAGGTGGGCCAGATTCGCGAGAGGAGGGTCGTCCAGTGAGCGCGGGCGGGGCGCCCGGCCCAGCCGCCGACTGCGGCTGGGCCTTTTTCACGCCCGCCGGTCTCCGGCGGTGACGCTCCCAGTCCTCCTCGAGTTCGTGCTGAACGGCCTGGTCCTGGGCGCGCTCTACGTGCTCATGGCCCTCGGGCTGTCGATCATCTTCGGCATGATCGGCGTCATCAACTTCGCTCACGGCGCCCTCTTCACGCTGGGCGCCTACATGGCCTACCAGGTCAAGGACGCGATCGGGTTCGGCGGCGCCCTCGTGGTCGCTCCTGTGCTCGTCGGCATCCTCGGCATGCTCATCGAGGCCACCCTCCTGCGCCGGCTCTACACCGAGGACCCGCTGCAGGGGCTCCTCCTCACCTTCGGCCTCGCCATGATCCTCGAGCAGGGGATCCGGATCGTCTGGGGCCTGAGCCCGAAGAGCTTCGAGCTGCCGGCCTTCTTCGCGACCGCGCTGGACCTCGGCGCCTTCACCTACTCCCGGTACCGGAGCTTCGTGCTCCTCTGCGTGATTTTGCTGGTGGCCGGCCTCCTGCTCTTCATCGAGAAGACGCCGATCGGCACGATCGTCCGCGCGGGCAGCCGCGACCCCGTGATGGTCCGGCTCCTCGGGATCAGCCTGAAGCCCGTGCTCACGCTGGTCTTCGGCCTCGGCGTGGCGCTCGCCGCGGTGGCCGGCGTGCTCTCGGCCCCGCTGGCCGGGGTCCAGCCGGCCATGGGCGTCAACGTCGGCACCGCCGCCTTTGTCGTCGTCACGATCGGCGGCCTGGGGAGCTTCTGGGGCGCGATCCTGTCGGGCCTGCTCGTGGGGCAGGTCGTGAGCCTGACCATCTACTTCCAGCCGCGCGCCGCCGAGGCGTCGATGTACATCCTGATGGCGCTGATCCTGCTGCTCCGGCCGCGCGGCCTCATGGGCGAGCGCTGGGAAAAGTTCGAGTGAGGCGCGGGGCCGTCCGGCTGCTCCGCCACCCCCTGACCTGGCTCTACGCCTGGTTCCTGGTCCTGCCGTTCCTGATGACCGCCGTCAAGTCGACGGTGTCGCTCGGCACCGAGATCGTGGTCTTCAGCCTCGTCGCCATCGCCTTCAACCTGCTCATGGGCTACACGGGCCTGGTCTCGTTCGGCCACGGCGCCTTCTTCGGGATCGGCGGGTACGCCGCGGGGCTCGTGCAGATCCACTTCGCGCGGGGGATGGTGGTGCCGCTCCTGGCCGGCGTCGGCGCCGCCACGCTGGCCGGCGCGGTGATCGGCTTCCTGTTGATGCGCAAGCGCGGCGTCTACTTCTCGCTCCTGACGCTCGCCTTCACCCAGATGTTCTTCTACATCGTCTACGGCGCCACCAACGTCACGGGGGGCGAGAACGGGCTCGGGGGGATCGAGCGCTTTCCCCTCCGCCTGGGCCCGTTCACCGTCGACCTCGGCGACAAGCGCGTCTACTACTACGCCTGCGCCGTGGTGGCGGCGGTGGCGATCTACCTGCTCTGGCGTGTCGTCCACTCGCCCTTCGGCCGGGTCCTCCAGGCGATCCGCGAGAACGAGCAGCGCGCGAGCTGCGTGGGCTACGACGTCAAGCGCTACAAGCTGATCGCCTTCGTGGTGTCCTGCGCGTTCAGCGGCCTCGCCGGCGTCCTCTACACGTTCCTGCTGAACTTCGCTTACGCGGAGTCGCTCCACGTCACCATGGCGGGGGAGATCGCGGCGATGACCCTCGTCGGCGGGATGAAGAGCTTCGTCGGCCCCGCCGTGGGCGCCGCGGCGTTCGTGTTCATGCGCGACACCCTCTCCTCCTGGACGGAGAACTGGCTGATCTACTTCGGGGTGATCTTCGTCGCGTTCGTCCTGTTCTCCCCGAACGGCATCGTCGGCGTCGGCCAGCGGCTGCGCGGCCTGCGGCGCGGCGCCGAGCAGCCGGGCCCCGCCGGGATGCCCGCCGTCGCCGGTGCCACGCCCGCCCCGGCGGCGGCCAGCCCCGCGGGAGCGGCCGGATCCGAGGCGATCCTCGAGGTGCGCGGCCTGGTCAAGCACTTCGGCGCGCTGGCCGCCGTCGACGGCGCCACCTTCCAGGTCCAGCGCGGCGAGCTCCGCTCGCTGATCGGGCCCAACGGCGCGGGCAAGACCACGCTCTTCAACCTACTGACCGGCCTCCTCGCGCCCGACGGCGGGCAGGCCGCGTTCCGGGGGCGCGTCGTCAGCGGCCGGCCCTCGCACCAGATCGTGGCCGCGGGCGTCTCGCGCTCGTTCCAGATCATCAGCGTGTTCCAGGCGCTCACCGTGTTCGAGAACGTGCGCATCGCCGTCCAGGCCAAGCATTCGCGCCGCTTCGCGATGCTCGCCGACGCCGACCGCTTTGCCGACCTGAACGAGGAGGCCCTCCGCCTCGCGCGGCGGGTCGGTCTCGGGGGCCGGGAGCACGTCGTCGCCGCCAACCTCTCCCACGGCGACCAGCGGCTGCTCGAGATCGGCATCGCGCTGGCGACCCACCCGGAGCTGCTGCTGCTCGACGAGCCGCTGGCCGGCCTGGCGGCGCCCGAGCGCGCGCGCGTGGCCGACCTGATCCGCGAGCTGCGCCGGACGCTCACCATCGTGCTGATCGAGCACGACATCGACCAGGTCCTGGCCCTGTCGGACCGGATCACCGTGCTGCACCAGGGGCGCGTGATCGCCGAGGGCCGTCCCGCCGACATCCAGCAGAACCCCGAGGTCCAGACCGCCTACCTGGGCCATCTCGCCGTCGCCGGCGAGCGCCCGGCCGCTCCCGCGCCGCGCGGCGGGGAGCCGCTGCTGCGCGTGGAGGCGGTGAACACCTTCTACGGGAAGAGCCACGTCCTCCACGACGTCTCGCTCGACGTCGGGCCGGGCGAGTTCGTGTCCCTCCTCGGCCGGAACGGAGCGGGCAAGACGACCACGCTCGCCACCATCACCGGCGTCGTGCCGCCGCGGTCCGGGCGCGTCGCCTACCGCGGCCGCGAGATCGCGGGACGGGCGCCGGAGGAGATCGCCCGGCTCCGCATCGGGCTGGTCCCGCAGGGCCGCCGCATCTTCCCGAACCTCACGGTGCTGGAGAACATCCAGATCGGGCGGCGGCCGCCGGCGGCGGGCCCGCGGGACGGATGGACGGTGGAGCGGGTCTTCGCCACCTTCCCCAATCTGCGGCTCCTCCAGAGCGCGCGCGGGGGCACGCTGAGCGGCGGCGAGCTCCAGATGCTCGCCATCGCCCGGGCCCTGATGGGGAACGTGGATCTGCTGCTGCTGGACGAGCCGTTCGAGGGCCTCGCGCCCGCCGTGGTGGAAGGCGTCTGGACGGTCCTGCGGGAGATCAAGGGCGAGACCACGATCCTCCTCGTCGAGCAGAACGCGGATCTGGCCCTGGCGCTCTCGGACCGTGCATACGTGATCAACAACGGGTCGATCGCTTGGAGCGGCGGCGCGGACTCGCTCCAGGCCGACCACGGGCTGCGCCTCAAGCTCCTCGGCGTCTGAGCCGCCTGCCGGATTTCTTGGGGGGACGGCGGCCGTCGTGTCATTCTCCCGCCGTGCCGCGTGCCAGCGAGGCCTCGGAAGCCGAAAACCGTCGGCCCGACCGTCACGTTTTCGGCGGCTCGACCTGGCCAAGTCCACGAATCCCTGGCTCTCTCAACCCTGGCATTGAATGTGCTGCCCGATGGTCCCATGCTCCCCCGTGAGCGGCGGTTCTGGTCCGTCCTGCTGTTCCTGGGCCTGGTCGCCCTGGCCCGGAGCCAGTACGGGATCACCAACGCCTATGCGATGTGGTCCCCGACCCACTGGGACAACCCGGACACCATCGATCTCGGGGAGCTCAACTCCCGCGCCTCGCTCCCGTACCAGCACGTAGACCCGACCGAGGAGGCGCGCGCCCACATCGTCGGCGCTCTGCCGGAGCTGCCCTACGCGCCGTTCGCGGGCGTGGCCGCGCCTCCACCGAGCCCGGTTCGACCGTCGAGCATCACCCGCGCTCCGCCCGCCGCCTAGCACCAAATCGCCGACCCGACTACCTACATCGTCAGGCCGCGAGCCTGGCCAGCGCACGCCCGACCGGTGTGCAGAGAGCAAAGGGGGACATGATGATCCGTTTCTGGAACCAGAGACGCTGTGAACTCGGCGGTCAGCGCGGCTTCACGCTGATCGAGCTGATGATCGTCGTGGCGATCATCGGCATCCTGGCGGCCATCGCCATCCCGCTGTACGCGAACATCCAGTCGCGGGCGCGGATCGCCCAGGCCCAGGCCAACGCCCGGACCCTGGCCAGCGCCGTCAGCATGTACTCGGCGACGTTCGGCTCGATCCCGGCCGCGCTGACCAACCTCACCGCCGCGACGACGATCAACGGCGTCACCGGCGGGCCCTTCATGAAGTCGGTCCCCGCGGCGCCCACCGGCTGGACAGCCTACAGCTACACTGCCAACGCCGACGGGACCTACACGATCTCCTCGAGCGGCGACAGCACGACCGTCTCGTCGCCGTAGCCCTTCCGCGACACGACGACCCGGGAGAGGCCCCGCCTCTCCCGGGTCTTTCCTCTCTCCGTTCCCCTCGGATCCGGCCTCGCGTATCCGCTTGACACCGCCCGGCGGCGGCGTAGCGTCGGGCAGGATCGACTCCTTCCGTCACGCGCCGAGTCCGCATCGAATACGGGGGGCACGAGATGGAGATACCGCATCGTGTTCTGCACCCCGGTGACGGTGCCGCTGACGGCGCAGGTCAGGCACGTGCCACCCAGGAGCCAGCCCGAGCCCACGCTCCTGAGGTTCGCGGCAAACGGGGAGGCGGCGACCGCAGGTGGCTGCGCGATCTCGGCGCGCGCCCGCTCGAGCGCCGCCTGCTCGGCGCGCTCGAATCGGCCAGGCCGGGGGACGGGCCTGTGCCACCTCGTCCAGCCGGCGGGTTACAGGGCGGCTATGCCGGGGGGACGCCCCTCCGGGCCTGATCTTCCCAGCCTTCCAGCCGCCGCTCGATGCGCTCGATCAGCTCCCGCTGGTCGAGAAAGATCCGCATCATCTGGCCGAGGACGATGA
>JACQCN010000393.1 GCA_016201575.1 Candidatus Rokuibacteriota bacterium
CCGGCTTGACCGGCGCAACGATCCTGGGGGATGGTCGAAGGGGGCCGTCGAGGCCCCCTTCGAGGAATCTACGCGCGCTCGAGCCGGGCCAGCTCGTCGCGGGCCGCCTGGACCCGCGGCCAGGCGAGGAAGGTCGCGCGCAGGGCGGAATCGGGCGCCTGGGCGGTGATCGTCTCGATCGTCTCCGCGGCGAGCCGCGCCGCCGCGCGCGCGCCGTCGACGTCGCCGCCGCCCGCGCGGGCCCGGGCCAGGAGATGAGCGGTCTGCCAGATCAGCGTGGGGTAGCGGATCTCGTGGGCGATCCGCAGCGCCTCGGCGAGGTCGGCCTCGGCCGTCCGCCACTCCCGGCCCTCGAGCGCGCCGACGGCCCGGAGGGCGCGACACTTGGCCACGTACTTCATGGAGCCGGTGGCGCTGGCCTGGGCGAGCGCCTTCTCCACCTGCGCGAGCGCGGGCCCGGTGTCGCCCAGGGCGAGCAGCGCCTCGGCCAGGTAGGTGGAGAGGTGGATCGACCAGCGCCACCGGTGGGCGCCGAAGGCGAACTTCTCCACCCGGACCAGCGTCTCCTCCAGGAGCTCCACGGCCCGGCGGGGCCCTTCCAGGTGGAGGTGATCCAGCCCGAGGTTGATAGCCGCGCTGATCTCGACGTTGGGGTTCTTGATCCGCCGCCCGATGTCCGCGCTCTCCCGGTTGTGCTCCCGCGAGCGGGCGAAGTCTCCCAGCTCCTGGTGGAGCCAGCCGAGCGAGTTGGTGAGGCGTCCCACGATGAAGACGCTGTTCCGCTCCTTCGCCTTCCGGAGCCCGCCGTCGATGACGGCCTGGGCCTCGCCGTAGCGCGCGAGCGCGGCGAGCGCGAGGCACTCGAACGCCAGCCCCATCAGCTCCTGGAAGCCGTCGTGGATCCCCGCCGCCGAGGCCTGGGCCTGCCGGCAGAACTGCAGCGCCGTCTCGAAGTCGCCGCGCCAGTTGGCGTGCGCGCCCAGCCACACCTGGCACTGGGCCACCGAGTCCGTGAAGCCGCCCGCCTCGCTGATCCGGAGCGCCTTCTTGAACTTCCGGTCGCCCTCGAGCAGGTCGCCATCGATCTGGTCGACGAGCCCCAGGTAGGAGAGGCTCTTGGCGAGGACGAGCTCGTCGCCGGCCTCCTCGGCGATCGCCAGCGCCGCCTCCGCGAACCGCTTCGTCTCGCCCACGTGCTCGGGGGAGAACGTGAGCCAGTGGGCGAGGGCGAGGTCCACCATCGCCTCGCCCTGCGCGCGCCGGTCGCCGGCCGCCCGCGCCAGCTCGAGCATGCGCTCCGAGTCGGCGATGGCGTCGGCATAGCGGCTCAGCAGGACCCACACCCGGGCCCGCTGCTGGTGGACGCCCATGAGCCGCCGCGCCGGAATCGCGCCGGCCCGGCGGCCGCCGACGTCGAGGGCCTTGGCGTAGAAGTCGAGCGCGGCCTGGTTCGCGTAGGCGTCCTTGGCCTTGTCCCCCGACCGGGTCAGGTACTCGAAGGCCTTCTCCCACTCCTCGGCGTTGACGAAGTGATGGGCGAGCTCCTCGTAGTGGTCGGGCAGCCGGTCGGCGTAGAGCTCCTCGATGGCGTACCCGACGGCGCGGTGCAGCTCCTTGCGACGCTCGCGCAGGAGGCTGTTGTAGGCCACGTCCTGGATGACCGCGTGCTTGAAGATGTAGGCGGGCTCGGGCAGCAGCCCCTGCTCGTAGATGATCTCGAGCGCCTTCAGCTCCCGCAGCAGCCCCTCGAGCTGTCCGGTGAAGCCCGCGATCCGCTCGAGCAGCCGGTGCAGGAACTGCCGGCCGATCACGGAGGCGAGCTGCACAGTGCGCTTGCCGTCCTCGCCGAGCCGGTCGAGCCGCGCCATGATGATCCCCTGGATCGTCTCGGGGACGCTGACCTCCGCGATGCCCTTCACCATGCGGTAGCCGCCGTTCTCACGCCGGAGCACGCCGAGGTCGAGGAGCGTCTTGGTCACCTCTTCCACGAACAGCGGCACGCCTTCCGCCCTCTCCATGAGCGCGGTGGCCAGCTCCGGCGGGAAGTCGTCGGTGCCGAGCACCCGGCGCGCCATGGTCAGCGCCTCGGCCTCGGACAGGCTCCGGAGCGCCATGGTCGCGTGGAAGCTGCGGGTCCCGAAGGGCGGCGCATAGCCGATGCGGTAGGTGAGGACGAGCAGGAGCCGCGCGCCGGCCACCGAGTCCATGAGCCAGGCCAGGTACTCCTCGGAGCTGCCGTCGATCCAGTGCAGGTCCTCGAAGACCATCACCAGCGGTCGGATCGCCGCGCCGCGCAGGGTCAGCGCCCGCATCGCGGCGAAGATCTTCTGGCGCCGCGCGGCCGCCTCCATGGCGGAGACCACGGGGTCGCCCGGGTCGACCGAGAGCAGGAAGCGGATGTACGGGATGTGCGGCTCCAGCTCGCCCATGCGCCGCATGCCGTGCTCGATCTTGGCGATGATCTCGGGCTCGCCGTCGAACTCCTCGATGCCGAAGTTCTCCCGGAGCTGGTCGACCAGGGGCAGGAACGGGATCGACTGGCCGAAGGAGATGCAGCGGCCCTCCAGCCACGTCACGGCTTCGCCGGCGTCGGCCAGCCGGCGGCGGAACTCGTAGAGGAGGCGCGACTTGCCGATCCCCGCCTCGCCCGCGACGAACGCGACCTGCCCCCGTCCCGCCGTCACCTCGCCGAAGAGGTCGCGCAGGGCGGCCATCTCCCGGTCGCGCCCCACGAGCGGCGTGAGCCCCCGCTCGGCCGCGATGTCGAGCCGCGCCCGCCGGCCGCGGTGCCGGAGGACCTCGAACACGCGGGTCGGCGAGTGCCCCTTCACCGGCGTCTCGCCGAGGTCGAGCGCCTCGAAGAAGCCCCCGACCAGCCGGTGCGTGTTCTCGCTCACGAGGATGCTGCCCGGCCGGGCGATCTGCTGGAGGCGCGCGGCCAGGTTCGTGGTGTCGCCGACCGCGGTGTAGTCCATGCGGAGGTCGTCGCCGATCCGGCCGACGACCACCGGCCCGGTGTTGACGCCGATGCGCATCTGGAGCGTCGGGCCCCGCCCGGCCTCGAGCGCCCGGGCGTACGCGCGCAGGGCCTGCTGGATGGCCAGCGCTGCGTGCACGGCGCGCCGGGGGGCGTCCTCGTGGGCGATGGGCGCGCCGAACAGCGCCATCACGCCGTCGCCCGTGTACTGGTTGATGGTGCCCTCGAAGCGGTGCACCTCGGCCGTGATCAGCTCGAAGCAGCGGTCGATGATCTGGTGGACCTCCTCGGGGTCCCGCTGCTCGGCGAGCGCCGTGAACCCCGCCAGGTCGGCGAAGAGCACCGTCACCTGGCGCCGCTCACCCTCGAGCGCCGAGCGTGACTTCAGGATCTTCTCGGCCAGGTGCTTGGGCGTGTACCCGGTTGCGCGCGGGGGCATGGCGGATGCAGCGGGCGGCGTCACGGCGACGGCCGGGGCGGCGGCCGGCGCGGCCTGGAGGCTCGCGCCGCACTGGCCGCAGAACCGGAAGCCGGCGGGCACCTCGGTCCCGCACTGGGGGCAGCGCGGCGCCAGCGCGGCACCGCACTGGCCGCAGAAGCGCATCGCCGGCGGATTCTCGAACTGACACTGCGGACAGCGCACGAGCCTGTCTCCTTCCCGCCATCGGGCCAGGTTTTGTTGGCCAAGAGTATCATCAGCGTCGGTCGTTTGCCCTCGCGCGCGCGCCGGGTACGATGCACGCCGGGTACGATGCACGCCGGATACGATGCCTGTTGCAGACGACTGAAATGTCCGCTGGGTTTTGACAGGTGATCTGTCCGCCCATGGGCGGTGGACAAGATCGTCCCGCGGCCGGCGCTCTCGCCCTCGCGCGCCTTGACAGGCCCGCAACGCGCCCCCTAGCCTGCATTATTCACGAACGGCGATGGCGCGACCGGGCGGGTGGCGCAGGGTGCGGCCCCCGCGGGGCCGCGCGCAGTGGGCCCCCCTCGTCCCGTCCGCCGCGCGCAGCGCGGCG
>JACQCN010000397.1 GCA_016201575.1 Candidatus Rokuibacteriota bacterium
AGTCGACCGCGGCGACGACCTGCGCGCCCAGCTCGCGGCCATCGGCGTCACCACCTAGCCCCCTGTGTTCACGAACGGTAGTCGCGTGTGGCGGGCGGGGCCTGGCGCAGGGCGCAGTCCCCGCGGGTCCGGCTCCGTCACCCACTCCCCGAACGCCGCGCTGCGCGCGGCGGACGGGACGAGGGGGGCCCACTGCGCCAGCCCCGCGGGGACTGCGCCCTGCGCCACCCGCCCGGTCGCGCCAGCGCCGTTCGTGAATAATGCCCGCTAGACCGGAGTATTCCCGAAAGGCTCACGGGGAGCCGGGCGGGTGGCGCGGCCGGCAGCCCCGCCCGCCCGCAGCGAGTGGGGTATCGAGCGAGGACGGACGGGGCTGCCGGCCGCGCCAGGACCCGCCCGCCGCGCTGCGCTGACGCTCAAGAATGACCCGCGCTAGGGCTGACCGGCGAGGGCTCGCTTGAGCTGGTCGAGGTGGTTGTCGTCGTGCCAGGCCATGAGCGCGACGAAGTCCTTGGCGATCATGCGGCCCCGCACCGGGTGGACGCCGCCGCGCTGCCACTGCTGGGGCGTGAGGCCGCGCAGGAGCGCGAGCGACTCCTCGCGCCGCCGGCGGAAGGCACGCAGCGCGTGCTCGGCGTCGGCCCGGAGGTACTGGCGCTCGTCGGCCCAGCGATCGGGATCGATGGGGAAGAACTTCGGCTCCTCCATCCCGAGGATCTGCTGGAACCGCCCCTGGAACGACTCCTCGGTGTCGCGCAGGTGGCAGAGCACCTCCTTCGCGGCCCAGTTCTTCGCGTCCGGCCGCTTCGAGAGCACGGCGTCGCTCTGCCCGCGGAGCGCGGCGGCGAGGTCGTCGGCGATCCGCTCCAGGCGGGCCAGGTGCTGCTCGGTGGGCTGCTTGGCCACTTCCTCCATCGTCGGCATGGCGTCCCCTTTCGGCGGTACGAGCTGGTGGAACAGGCTCGACTCGCGCTTGTAGAACCCCTCGGTGTGGAACGAGTCCGGGAGGTTCAGGAGCGTGTAGTCCAGGTGATGCCCGACCTCGTGGAGCAGCGTCCGCAGGAACGTGCGGAACGCCACCACCCGGCGCTGCTTGGCCGTGCGCATCCACAGTGTGATCTTCGGTCGCCCGCCCCGTGGCGCCTCGTAGAGCCCGTGCAGCTCGCCCCACCGCGCGTGAGGCCGGGCGGCCAGCACCTCGACGCGCACGGCCTGGACGCCGACGTCGTCCGTGAGCCCGCGGATCAGCCGCTCGCCCGCGGCCTGCGTCTGCGCGCGGCTCTCCGACGCCAGCGCCGCCTCGACCGCGGCCACCAGCGGCCGCAGCTCGGCGGGGTGGCGCAACCGGAGCTGCGCGATCCCGTCGCTCTTGAGATACGTCGTCTGCTGCGACCGCGACAGGCGCGCGAAGTACCGGTACGGCACCGACTCCGACTCCCCCGGCCCCTCACGCCTCCCGCAGGCGGTAGATCGCGGTGTGCCGGAGCCGGGCCACCGGCCGCGCCTCGCCGGCCGTCACGAGCAGGTCCAGCTCCACGAGCTCGTTCCCCTTCTTCTCGTAGAGCCGCGCGACGCGGCCGCGCGCGATCAGGCGGTCGCCCAGGCGGGCGGGGCCGAGGTGGCGCACCTCGCTCGCCGTGTGGATCCAGGGGCCGAGCCGGACGTTCTGGTCGAGCGCGCGGTTGCCCAGGTCGAGGAGGACGGCCGGATGCAGCCAGGCGGCCGGGCCCCGGTAGAGGAGATCCGCGTCGTCGAACCTCTCGCGGGTCGCGGCGGCGGCCGCCTCGTCCCAGCAGAGCTCCGGCGACCCGAGGACATCGAGCGACTCCAGGACCTCGCGCGTGGCCGGCGGCCGGTCCCCGGGCAGGTCGCGCCGCGGGTAGTCGGCGACGACGACGCGCTCGTCGGCGGCGGCCAGCCCGGCCGTCAGCAGCGCGGAGGGCTCGCCGGCCGGGTTGAGCACCCGGACCTCGAGCGCGCCGTCCGCGGCCGGGCTCGTCCGGAGCGTCACCGTCTCACCCTCGTAGATCGGCTTCACGAAGCGGACCGCCGCGTGGCCTCGCTCGATCCAGGCCGCGCCGAGGGCGACCACGAGCGGACGCGTCATGTACGCGTAGACGGTGACGCCGGGCACCAGGCCGCCGCGGAAGCCGAACCGGCGGGCCACCTCGTCGTCGTGGATCTTGTTGGCCGAGTGGACCGACGCGTTGCGCGCGGTCACCCGGAGCTCGGGCACGTTCGTAAGCACGGGCGCATCGTAGCCCAGCGGCCGGAGCCGGTCAACGCCGCCGCCGGGAATCACCGATTGACAACGCGCGGAGGCACGCGCAGGCTCCACGCCACCACACCCGTCCGCGCGGAGGCACGCCCATGGAGCTGACTCGTCGCCAGTTCGTGACCCTCGGCGCGACGGCGCTGGCCGGCACCGCGCTCGCTCCTTCCCGTGCCGGAGGCCAGACGCCGAAGCGGGGCGGAACCCTCACGATCCGGGCGTGGGATCCGCCGCACTTCGACCACATGCAAACCATCTCCTACAAGACCCACATCCCGCTCAGCTTCACGCACAGCCGGCTGCTCCGCCACAAGGCCGGCCCGTCGGTTCAACCCGGCACCTTCGCCCTCGAAGGGGATCTGGCGGAGTCGTGGAGTCATCCGACGGACACGACGTACGTCTTCAGGCTCAGAAAAGGCGTGCGCTGGCAGCCGAAGCCGCCCGTCAACGGGCGCGAGCTGACCGCCGACGACGTCCGGTACACGATCGAGCGCTTCCTCACGGTGAAGGGCAACGCCAACGCGTACATGCTCAAGGCGGTCGAGCGGGTCGAGGCCCTCGACCGGTACACGGTCAAGTTCACGCTCAAGGAGCCGTTCGGGTGGTTCCTCGACATGCTCGCGAACCCCATGGCGGCCGCCGTCATCGCCAAGGAGTGCGTGGACACGTTCGGCGATCTCAAGCGGCCCGAGGCCGTGGTCGGCACCGGCCCCTACATGCTCGACGGCTACCGTCCGAACACGGGCCTCACGCTGACGCGCCACCCCGGCTACTTCGTCCCCGGCCTCCCGTACATCGACCGGGTAGAGCTTGTGGTCGACGAGGACAACGGCTCCCGGATCGCCGCCTTCCTCACCGGCAAGTACGACCTCGGGTGGGAGTTCCCGGGCACCATCAACCGCACGGACTGGGTGCAGCTCAAAGACACGCTCCGGACCCGACGACCGAGCCTGCGCACCGCCGAGTTCCCCTCGAACGTGATGACCCAGATCTCGATGCGGACCGACCGCGCGCCCTTCAAGGACGTCCGGGTGCGCCGGGCGATGTCGCTGGCCATGGACCGCCGGGGCCTCATCGAGGTCATCGCCGAAGGCGTCGGAGTGGTGAATCCTCCCGTGCCGGCGGCGCTGACGGAGTGGTCGCTGCCGGTCGACCAGCTCGGGGAGGGAGCGACCTATTACCGGTACGATCGCGCCGAAGCCCGCCGGCTGCTGGCCGCCGCCGGGTATCCCGGGGGCTTCTCCGCCACCGCCTGCTTCACCACCTACGGATCGACCCTCCTCGTCGACGCCATGCAGCTGGTGCTGAAGTACCTGAAGGACGTGGGGATCAATGTCACCCTGGACCAGAAGGAGTACGGCGACTACATCTCGACGTGCTTCCTGGGGACGTTCGAGTCGATGTCGTACGGTCCGCACACGTCGTTTCTCGAGCCCCACAACTTCCTCTTTCCCCAGTACTTCCCGGGAGAGCCGAAGAACCAGAGCCACGTCGACGACCCGGTCGCCGCCGACCTGCTGCTCCGCCAGCGGCGGACCCTCGACGTCGGGCGGCGCCGCGACCTGGTCCACGAGATCCAGCGCTACCTGGCCGGGCAGCAGTATTACGTCCAGCTGCCGTCCGCCGTCTACGTCGCCGTGTGGGACGGCGCGCTCAAGCACTACGGCCCGAACCTCGGCTTCGACTACGGGGGACGCCTCCGGGCCGCCTGGCTCGACCGCTGACACCCCCGGCGGCCCCCGCCGGATCGGCGCGCCATCCGTCCGGTCCCGGTCCGGTATAATGAGGCGCTCATGGCCCGCGCGCTCCTGACCGTCGTCCTCGCCCTCGTCGTCCTCGTCGTCCTCGTGGCCGGCTGGGCCATCGGCGTCAACAACCAGCTCGTCCGGCTCGAGCAGAACGTCAACGAGAAGTCGGCGCAGGTGCAGAACGTCTACCAGCGGCGGGCCGACCTGATCCCGAACCTGGTGGAGACCGTGAAGGGCTTCGCCACCCAGGAGCGCACCGTGCTGAACGAGGTCGTCAGCGCGCGCGCCCGGGCCTCCAGCATCCAGCTCACGCCCGAGGCGCTCAACGATCCCGAGGCGCTGCGCCGGTTCCAGGCCGCCCAGAACCAGCTCGGCGGCGCGCTGAGCCGGCTGCTCGTGACCGTCGAGCGGTACCCCGAGCTCACGTCGAACCAGAACTTCCTCACGCTGCAGAGCCAGCTCGAGGG
>JACQCN010000398.1 GCA_016201575.1 Candidatus Rokuibacteriota bacterium
CGGCGACGAGACCGAGCACCGTCCCGCCGAGCGCCTCGATCTCCCTGGACGCGCGGGCGAGCCGGTCGGCGTCGCGGCCAGAGACTACCACGGCGGCCCCGTCCTCGGCCAGCAAGGAGGCGGTGGCGTAGCCGATGCCCCGGCTGCCGCCGGTCACGATGGCCACCTTGCCCGCCAGCGCCGTGCCGCCCATCACGCCCTCCCCAGCGCGGCGAGCGTCCGGTCGAGGCCCGCCGGGTCTTCGATCGCGTAGCCCTTCACGTCGCCGACGATGCGCTTGAGGAGCCCGGTGAGCACGCGCCCGGGCCCGACCTCCACGAAGACGCCGGCGCCCTCCCGCGCGAGCCGCTCCACGCAGGCGCTCCAGCGCACCGGGCGCGCCACCTGTTCGAGGAGGGCGCGGGTGACGTCCGCGGCCGTGCGGCTCACCTCCGCGTCGACGTTGCGGGCGACGGGAATCGCCGGGTCGGCCACGGGGAGCGCGGCCAGCTCCGCGGCCAGCCGGTCGGCGGCGGGCTGCATGAGCGCGCAGTGGAACGGCGCGCTCACGGGCAGGAGCACGCTCTTCTTCCCGCCCCGCTCCGCGGCGAGCCCGACGGCGCGCTCGACCGCCGCCCGGTGCCCCGCGATCACGACCTGCGCGGGCGAGTTGACGTTGGCCACCGCCACGATCTCTCCCCGCGCGGCGTCCCGGCACACCGCCTCCACGCCCGCGAGGTCGAGACCCATGATGGCGGCCATGGCGCCCGCGCCCACGGGCACCGCCTCCTGCATGAGGCGGCCGCGCTGGCGCACGAGCCGGACGGCGTCGGCGAAGCGGAGGGCGCCGGCGACGACGAGCGCCGAGTACTCGCCGAGACTGTGGCCGGCCGCCAGGTGCGGCGTCAGCCCCCGCTCCGCGCAGGCGGCCGCGGCCGCCACGCTCGCCGTCAGCACCGCCGGCTGCGTGTTCGCGGTGAGCGCCAGCTCGGCCTCGGGCCCCTCGAAGGACAGCCGCGCGAGGTCGAACCCGAGCGCCTCGTTGGCCTCCGCGTAGACGGCCTTGGCCGCGCCCGACGCCTCCGCGAACGCCCGGCCCATCCCGACGGCCTGCGAGCCCTGCCCGGGAAACAGGAAGGCGATGGTCACGCGCCGGTTACCAGCGGACGAGGGCCGCGCCCCAGGTGAAGCCGCCCCCGAAGGCCGCGAGCAGGAGCAGGTCGCCGGGCTTGACGCGCCCGAGAGACCACGCCTCCTCGAGCGCGACGTACACCGACGCGGCGCCCGTGTTGCCGTAGCGGTCGACGTTGACCAGCACCTTCTCCATGGGCAGCCCGAGACGCTTGACCGCGGCCTCGATGATCCGGAGGTTGGCCTGGTGCGGGATGAAGAGGTCCACGTCCCTGGCCGTGAAGCCGTTGCGCTCGAGGATCGTGGCCGCGCAGTCCCCGAACATGCGGACGGCGACCTTGAAAACCTCGTTGCCCTTCATCTTCGCGAAGTGCATCCGGGCGTCCACCGTCTCGTGGGAGGCCGGGTGCTTGGTGCCCCCGCCCGGCTGGTAGAGGTACTCCCAGTACTTGCCCTCCGAGTAGAGGTCGGCGTCGATGACCCCCGACCCGTCTCCGGAGGGCTGCAGGACGGCCGCGCCCGCGGCGTCGGCCAGCAGGATGCAGGTCCCGCGGTCGGTGAAGTCGGTGATGCGGGAGAGGATCTCGGCGCCGATGCAGAGCACCGTCCGGTACTTGCCCGTCTGGATGTACTGGGCGCCGATCGAGAGGCTGTAGATCGACCCGGTGCACGCCGCCTGGACGTCGACCGAGCCCGCCCGGGGCGCCCCGAGCTTGTGCTGGACGAAGTTGGCCGTCGACGGGAAGGGCATGTCGGGGCTGGTGGTGCCGACGACGATGAAGTCGACGTCTTCCGGGACGAGGTTCGCGCGCTCCAGGGCCTGCTGGGCCGCGCGCACGGCGAGGTCGGAGGTGACCTCGCCTTCCTCGGCGATGTGCCGCTCGCGGATGCCGGTCCGCTGGACGATCCACTCGTCGGAGGTTTCGATCACCTTCTCCAGGTCGGCGTTGGTGAGGATGCGCTTGGGAGCGTACGAGCCGACGCTGACGATCTTCGCCCGCCTCATTCCCGGCCCCCTTCTCGTGCGGCCTCGCGCGCCGCTTCGGCCTCCAGCGCGGTCTTGATGTGCTGGTTCAGGTCGGCCTTGGCCCACTCCCGGGCGACGCGGACCGCGTTCTTGATGGCCTTCACCGGGGAGGCGCCGTGGCAGACGATGGCGGCGCCGTTGATGCCGAGCAGCGGGGCCCCGCCCATCTCGGTGTAGTCGACCCGCTTCTTGAAGCGCTCGAAGGCCGGCAGGGCGAGGGCCGCCCCGACCTTGGAGCGCACGTCGCGCGTCAGCTCCTCCTTGATCATCGACCCCAGCATGTCGGCGAGGCTCTCCGAGATCTTGAGGGCCACGTTGCCCGTGAAGCCGTCGGTGACGACCACGTCGCAGCGCCCGTTGTAGATCTCCCGCCCCTCGACGTTGCCGATGAAGTTGAGCGAGGAGTCCTTCAGCTCCTCGTAGGCCTCCTTGGTGAGGTCGTTGCCCTTCCCTTCCTCCTCGCCCACAGACAGGAGGCCCACGCGCGGGTTGGCGTAGCCAAGGATGTCGCGGGCGTAGACGTGGCCCATGACGGCGAACTGCAGGAGGTGCTTGGGCTTGGGATCGACGTTGGCGCCGGCGTCGAGGAGGACGGTGAAGCCGCGCAGGTTGGGGAGCACGGCGGCGATGGCGGGCCGGTCCACGCCGGGCAGCACGCCCACGACGAACATCGCGATGGCCATGGCGGCGCCGGTGTTGCCGGCGGAGACAAAGGCGGCGGCCTCGCCGTCGCGGACCAGGTCGGCGGCCACCCGGAGCGAGGAGTCCCGCTTCCGCCGGAGCGCGTGGGAGGGAAGCTCCGCCATCCCCACCACCTGGGAGGCGTGGCGGACGTCGATGGGGAGGTCGTGGGACTTGCAGCGAGAGAGTTCGCGCTCGATCGCCGTCTTGTCGCCGACGAGGATGATGGAGGCGCCGTACTCCCGCGCGGACGCGACCGCCCCCTCGACGACCACGGCCGGCCCGTAGTCGCCGCCCATCGCGTCGACGGCGATCTTCACGCGCCTTCGACCGTGATGATCTCCCGTCCCTTGTAGTACCCGCAGTGGGGACAGACCCGGTGGGGCAGCTTCGGCTCACGACATTGCGGGCAAACGGACCGGGAGGGGGCGCCCAGCGTGTAGTGGGTGCGGCGCTTCCGCCCGCGGGTCTTGGAATGGCGTCGCTTCGGCAGCGGCATCGGCAGTGGCTCCTATCTCGAGAGTCGGTCGAC
>JACQCN010000389.1 GCA_016201575.1 Candidatus Rokuibacteriota bacterium
CGCCCGCCGGCGCTGCGCGGCCCGGTCCGCTGCCGCGGGCGGGCGCTCGTCTGCCATCGCAGGCGGCACTAGCGGGAGGCGGAGGGGGCCAGCGGGGACGCGGGCTCGGCGCGAAAGCCTTCGACCGGGCTCGGGTCGGTCGCTCTCGGCGAGGGCATCTCGATCGTGATCCGGCCCGTGGCCCGGCGCTCCTCGAGCGCCGCCCTGAGGACGAGCGTCTTCTGCTTGGCGGTGTCCTTGTCCCACTGGGAAGGATGGAAGCTGTCGGGCGAGTAGTCGCGGACGCGCGGGCGCCGCCTCATCGCCGGGTTGAGCGCGTTCATGATCGGCTCGGTCAGCGCGAGCGGCAGGAAGGCCACCGCCATGTTCACCGCCGTCGTCACGCCGATCCTGGCGACGTGGTACATCTCCGGCGGCTTCAGATACCAGCGCGGTGGGAGCCGGTACCAGCCCGGCCCCCTCTTCCCGAGGAGAATCGCCAGGAGGGCGCGCGGAGCGAAGTACGTCTTCATGTTGTACTTGATGATGTCGCGCTTGAGCTCGAACTCCGAGGTCGTCTCCGGGACGTAGGGCAGCGGCGTCCGGTCGAAGATGCTCCGGGTGACGGAGAGGGTGCTGTTGAAGTTCGCCCAGCCGGGCTCGACGTGAATCCGGTCGCTGTTCTCGAGGTCGTTGAAGATCGGCGTGCCCGGGTAGGGAATCAGGTTGTTGTACTTCGAGGCCTCGACCCGCGCGCTTTGCACGACCCGGTAGCTGGTCTCGCGCTCCGCGAGGGTCTCGGTGGGCAACCCGTAGATCATGAACAGCGACACGTCGAAGCCGTGCTTCTTGGCCAGCGCCACCGCGGCCATGTGCTGCCCGACCGTCTCGCCCTTCCCGATGAGCCGCGCCAGCCGGTCGACGCCCGTCTCCATCCCGAAGCCCGCGTGCCGGAAGCCGGCCTTGGCGAGGATCGGCACGAGGTCAGGCGGGAAGTTGTCGGCCCGCGTCTGCACGGAGAAGGCGCACTTCTCGTGCAACCCGGCCCGCATGATCGCCTCGCAGACGTCGATCACGCGCTTGGCCTTGAAGCAGAAGTTGTCGTCGTAGAACACGATCTGCGTCTGCCCGTACTGGTTCACGAGGATCGACAGCTCCTCGACGATCCGCTCGGCGGACTTGTAGCGATAGGTGGTGCCGGTGAGCATGCGCTGGCTGCAGTACGTGCACTTGTACGGGCAGCCCCGCGAGGAGGTGATGAACCCCATGTCGTATTTCGGGTGCTCGAACAGCTCGTAGGGGAACAGCGGGATGTCGTCCAGCTCGGGGATCAACGGGGCCTCGGGGTTGTTGACCACCTGGCCGTCCCGCCGGAACGAGACGCCCCGCAACATGGTCGGGTCACCGTCGTTGCGAATCGCGTCGTGAAGCCGCAGGAGCACCTCCTCGCCCTCTCCGCGCACGACGTAGTCGATGTGCCCGCTGGCGAGCGCTTCCTCCGGCACGGCCGTGGGATGCAGGCCGCCCGCGACGACGATGGCGCCGGGGAACTGGGCCTTGATCATGGCCGCGAGCTGATAGCCCCGGACCACGTGGGCGGTCAGGCACGAGAGGCCGAAGAGGTAGGGCCGCGGAAGACCCTCGACCAGCTCGCGGAGAACGCCGGGCGTGATGTCGACGATCTCCTCGTCGACGACCCGGACCTCGACGCCGTGCTTCTTGAGGTACGCCGCGAGAGACCCGATGGCCACCGGGATCCCGACCGGCACGTAGCGCGAGAGGAAACCTCCAAATTTCTCCTGCGCGGGGTTGATCAGTAGCATCGCGCCTCCCCTGGAGCGGTCCTTCTCCCCTCGTCAGCGTTCCCGGCGCCGCCATCCAGACGGCGCCGAGCCGAGGTTCTGCGACTCTTGGCTTGGCCAGGGAGCAGCATCGTCTGTGCCAGTGAGTCCGGGCTTTCCCGCCAGGCATTTACGCCGAGCGCCCGGATTCAACCTGACCAGGTTCGTCCTCCGTGTCACTTTTCTGGATCAATCTGTCCTCCGGGAGCATACCGCTACTCCAGCCCTTTCTCCGCGCCCGCTCGGCGCCGGCGAGCCACATCAGCCCGCACGCGACCGCGGCGAGAGCGCCGGCGGCGAGGCCCAGCGCCTGACTCGGCGGGAGGAAGCGCATCTCGATCCGGTGGCGGCCCGCCGTCACGAACACGCCCCTGACGACGCCGTTCACGCGGTGAATGGGCGCGGGCGTTCCGTCGACCCGCGCGCGCCATCCCGGATAGAACGTGTCGGTGAGGACCACGAGCGCGGGCCCGCTGGCGTCGACGTCGAGCGCGAGGCGGTTGCCGGTGTACTCGACGATCTCCGCGCGCCCCTGGGCCCCGCTGGACCCCGCGGCGGCGCCCTCGACCACTGCGCGGTGGCGGAGGTCGAGGGCGCTGTCGAGCGCCCGCGCGCGCGCCTCCGCGGGGCCCTCGGCCGGCCGCCACTCCCCGACTACGTAGGCCCTGGGCAGAGCCGCCACGTTCTCGTAGACGTCGGCCTCACCACGATAGACCAGAGGGAAGGGCCGGCCCCCGGCGCGTCGATTCAGATCGACACCGGGCGGGACGACGACGTATCGCACGCTCAGGAGCGAGTAGCCGCGGAGCCGCGCCCGCAGATCCTCCTCCAGCGCCTCGCCGGGAGCGGCGCGGCGACCGGGTCGCTCGGGGTCGCCCGTGAACCAGAGCGCGTGCCACCAGCGCCGGGGGACGGTCTCGAGGCCCTCGGTGACGAAGCGCTGGAACCAGTCGACGGCGAGAGCGTCCACGTGGCGGACGTCGTAGAGGCCGAACACGCTGGCATAGTTGGGGGCGATCACGGCTCGGTCGCCCATGATCCGGTCGTAGCCGGCGCGCTCGTGGAGGAACCGCACGACCGGCGGCGGGACCGCGGGATCGCGGCGGTCGGGCAGCCCGAACGGCGCGGTGTGGTCGAGCACCAGGGCCGCGAGCACGGCCGCGGCGGCGCACGTTCCCGCGATCGCCCGGGCGCGCAGCACGAGACACCCGACCGCGAGCAGCCCGAGGCCGACCGGGAGGAGCCGGAAC
>JACQCN010000390.1 GCA_016201575.1 Candidatus Rokuibacteriota bacterium
ATCGTGAAGTCGCGCAGCGCCAGATCGGCGGCCAGCGTGGGCGCGCGGAGGTCGGTCACGTCGAGCTGGACAAAGGCGCCGTCGGCCAGCAGCACCGCGCGCGCGGCGCCGCGCTCCGCGTCCATCTCCACGTAGGCGCCGCCGGCGCCCTCGGCCACGCGGCGGGCCAGCGCGCACGCGCCGGACTCCACCGTGACGTCAACGTCCTCGACCGGCCGGCCGAGCAGGAGGTCGCGGACGGCGCCGCCGACCAGGAAGGCGGGTGCCCCGCCGAGCTCGCGCGCCAGCGCGCGAAGCGCCGCGGTCTGCGCCGGGGACAGCTCCGTCAGCTTGAGACTCCGCATGAAGGCCACTTTACGCGAAGCGTCGAGGACGGCGGCGAATCACTCCCGGGCGATCACCCAGCGCCCCGGCCAGCCCGTCACCTCGCACCCGGTCCTGACCCGCCCCGATTTCTCGAGGCGGGCGAGCGAGGCGTGAACCTCGGCCCTGGGCAGACCGAAGAGCCGCGCCACGGCGGGCTCGTGCGCGAAGACGGCGCCCCCGAGGTAGTGGGCCAGGAGCCCGTCGACCGCGGCCCTCCGGGACAGCGTCCGGCCCTCGGCGGCCGCGTCGGGGAGCCAGGCGTCGAGGAGGTCCCAGCGGTAGGAGAAGCTCGGCTCGTAGCGCTCCTCGGTCTTCACCACCCAAAGGCCCTGCTGCAGCTCGGCCATCGCGCGCTCGAACTCGCGCGTGCTGGAGGGCGCGAGCATGAACGCCGCGGCGCGCATCTCCCGGGTGTAAAGCGGGTGCTCGCTCTGGAGCGCGTCGAGCAGACGCCGGGCGGGCCGGGAGAGGCGGCCGGCGCCGTACTCGGCGAGGTAGTCGACCGAGCGCTGCCGGCCGCGCACGAGGGCGTAGAACGCGGGGAAGAGGTCGAGCGCGACGAGGACCGGCCGTCCCTTGAGGAGCTTGCCGTAGTAGACCTGGCGCCGCGCCGGCAGCGCGTCCTTCAGCTCCCAGGTGAGTCCCACGCCGGCGTCGTGATGCGAGCGCCGCGGCCAGCGGGGAGCGGGGCGGCCGACCACGGCCTCCCAGAGGCACGCGAGCCCCTCGGGGAAGCGGTAGAAGGTCGAGCAGCAGCCGACCGCGTTCACGAACGCGAGCGCGCCCGCCGCCGAGCGCACGCGGCGCCCGGGCAGGTGGCGGAAGTTCCACACGCGGCGCCGGGTGAGCGCCCCCGGCTTCCACGTCATCGCGCGAGCCCCCCGCGCGCGGACGCGGGCCGGGCTACGCGAGCTCGAGCCCGTTCCCGCCGATCCGGTATTCGACGATCTCGTCCGACATCGCGCTGCCGCGGTGCTTGACGACCGCCAGCATGCGCGCGATCCGGTTGCCCACGCGCTCGCTGCCCATCACGAGGATCGTGTTCGCGGTGGCGCCGAGGTCCCCGGTGGCCACCTTGCGGGCGACGAGGTCCTCGAGCCGGGTCTCCTCGGTCGTCACCAGGAGCAGGGTCGTGATCTGCCGGTGATCGTACCGGTGGGCGTCGATGAACTCCCGGTGCTGCCACACCGGCAGACAGATCTCCATGCCGAGCGTCTCGGCGTCGCGGTGGATGACCTTCCGGTAGAGCTCGTCGAAGATGAAGAACTGGATCGAGTCGGCCGGCGAGTCCATCGGCTCGACGCCGTCGACGACGACGCGCCGCGCGCCGGCCGCGAAGTGGAAGTAGAAGAACGGCCGCACCGTGTAGAGCGCGTGGTTGTAGGTCGCCTTCCAGTTCCAGTCGAACTCGAGCCCGTCCGGCGTCTCTACCTGGAAGTCGCGCGTCCGGCCCACCCAGGGCAACGCGTTCGAGTAGTCGGCCTGCATGGCTCCCGGCGGGGGATACGGCTCCGACATCGGCGTGACCGTGTGTGTCCACGGCAGGAGCGCCCACTGGAACAGCCGCGCCGCGTACTCGTCGTGCCGCTGCGAGTCGCCGCGCCCGTTCATGTCGAGCACGAGGCCCCGGGCGCCGTCGGCGGCCCGGCCGTGGTCGGCGAACGTCAGGCCGAGGTGGGTCTTGCCGATGCCGGTGGCGCCGTAGACCACCGCGAGAGTGCCGGGGAGCAGTCCCCCGCCGAGCATCTCGTCGAGCCTGGGAATGCCGGTGGAAACGCGGGCGGACGGCCGCGCGGCAGGAGTGGCTCCAGAATCGGTCATCGGCGCAGTGTACCACGCGCCTCCGCGCGCCCGCGGCGCGCGGGCGCCGCCCGCGCTGCTTCGCATCCTGGCGTCGTTGCACGCGAAAGAGGTCCGCCGGGCGTGTGCCGGCGCGTCCCCCGCCACCGCAGATTCCCGATTGACACCGATGAACGCCGGGTTCTAGGGTAGGGACAATGCGACGGACCCTGCGCGACAGTCGCCCCCGCGTGCTGTTTGCCGCCGGATCGCCGGTTGCCCGTGTCGCCGCGAAGCTTCCGAAGGAGTTCGACCTCGTGCCGCTCCGGCAGGGCGACCCGATCGCCGCCGACGGCCCCGCCGTACTGCTGGTCGACCGCATCGCCGCCGAGCGCGATCCCGCCATCCGCGACGCCAAGAACCTGGCGATCATCGCGCTGCTGCCCCCGGACGCCGACCTCCCGGTCGTGCCGGAGCACTGGTATGCCTGCCTCCACCTGACCGCGCCCGTCCTGATGATCGCCAAGACCGTGCGCAACGCGTTCGAGCACATGGCGACCCGCGGCGACCTCGAGCGCCTGTCGATTGAGCTGTACGAGCTGAACAACATCGGCGTGCGCCTGTCAGCGGAGCGCGACCTCAAGGCCTTGCTGGAGCTGATCCTCACCAAGGCGCGCGAGATCACCCACAGCGACGCGGGCTCCCTCTACATGGTCGAGGAGGACGAGGCGGGCCAGCGCCGCCTGCGCTTCAGCCTCGCCCAGAACGACAGCGTCGAGGTGCCCTACCGCGAGTTCACGATGCCGCTCAACGCGCAGAGCGTGGCTGGCTACGTGGCGCTGACGGGCCAGGTCGTGAACCTCGAGGACGCCTATCACCCACCCCCGGGCTCGACGTTCCAGCAAAACCGCGCCTTCGACCAGCAGACCGGGTACCGCACCAAGTCGATGCTGGTCGTGCCGATGAAGACGCCGAAGAACGAGATCATCGGCGTGCTCCAGCTCATCAACTGCAAGCCGGACCCGCAGAAGCGATTCGGCTCCCCGGCGGAGATCGAGCGCGAGGTGCAGGCCTTCGGCGACCGCTACGCCGACTTCGCCAGCTCGCTCGCCTCCCAGGCCGCCGTCGCCCTCGAGAACAGCCGTCTCTACGAGAACATCCAGACGCTGTTCGAGGGCTTCGTGAAGGCCTCGGTCACCGCGATCGAGTCGCGCGACCCCACCACCTCCGGCCACTCCTTCCGCGTGGCCGAGCTGACGGTGGGGCTGGCGGAGACGGTCGATCGCATACCCGATGGCCCCTACGCCCCCGTCCGCTTCTCGCCGGACGAGATGAAGGAAATCCGCTACGCCTCGCTCCTGCACGACTTCGGCAAGGTCGGCGTGCGTGAGGAGGTGCTGGTCAAGGCCAAGAAGCTCTACCCCAACCATCTGGAAGTGATCAAGCAGCGGGTCGAGATCATCAAGCGCGGCCTGGAGCTCCGCTACAGCCGCCGCAAGATCGAGTACCTCTTCCAGAAGGGCCGCGAGCGCTTCACCGAGCACGCCGAGACCCTCGACGCCGAGCTGGCGTCGTACCTGGCCGAGCTCGACGAGGGTCTCGCGCGGGTCGTGGCGGCCAACGAGCCGGCGGTGATGCCCGAGGACTTCGCCTCCGCGATCCAGCGCTTCGCCCTCCAGACCTTCGAGGACCACCTGGGTGGGAGCCAGACCATCATCACGCCCGAGGAGTCGCGCATCCTCTCCATTCCCAAGGGCAGCCTCACCGAGGAAGAGCGGAAGCAGATCGAGTCCCACGTCGTCCACACCTTCCAGTTCCTCGCCCAGATCCCCTGGACCAAGGAGATCCGCAACGTCCCCGCGATCGCGCGGTCGCATCACGAGAAGCTGAACGGCTCGGGCTATCCGTACGGCATGAAGGCCGAGCAAATCCCGCTGCAGTCGAAGATGATGACGATCTCCGACATCTACGACGCCCTCACCGCCGCCGACCGCCCCTACAAGAAGGCCATGCCGCTCGAGAAGGCGCTCGACATCCTCGACTGGGAGCGCAAGGCGGGCAACATCGACGGCGGGCTGCTCGACCTCTTCATCGACGCCAAGATCTTCGAGCGGACCCGCCCCCGGGGCCTAGCGAAGGGGCCCTAGCAGCCCGTGGTGAAAGTCGGTGAGAGATCTATCGCCAGAACCGAGGGCGAGAACATACACTGCGGTCCATGGCGATGGGCAAACGGAAGAGCGACCAAGCCTCGATCTGGATTCCGACC
>JACQCN010000391.1 GCA_016201575.1 Candidatus Rokuibacteriota bacterium
GCGTTCGGCATCGCAAGCCCCGCGGCAGCGGGGCGTCGCTGGTGTAAAGGGCGCCGGACATGACGGAAGAGCGTCAGGGTTGGTCGGAGTGGATCCAGGCCGAGGAGGACCCGGCGCGAGTCTCGGGAAAGCCCCAGCCCCTCGACGACCTCGTGGTGCTCGACTGCTCGCACGCGCATTACGGCGCGCTCCTGACCGCGACGTACCTCGCCGAGCTGGGCGCGGAGGTGATCAAGGTGGAGCCGCCGGAGGGCGATCCCGCGCGGCGCTGGGGCCCGCCCGACGCTGATCTCCGGGGCGAAGGCCTCGCCTTCGCGGCCGAGGCCCGGAACCGCTACCACGTGACCCTGAACCTGCGCACGCGCGAGGGCCGGAAGCTCCTGCGGGGGCTGGCGGCGCGCGCCGACGTCCTCGTAGAGGGCTTCGCGCCGGGCCACCTCGACGCCCTCGGCCTCGGGTACCGGCAGCTCTCGAAGCTGAACCCACGGCTGATCTACGTGGCGTGCTCCGCCCACGGGCAGTTCGGCCCCGAGGCGCCGGGGCAGCCCGCGGAGTACGACCTGACCGACCAGGCGCGCTCCGGCCTGCTGCACATCACGGGCGACCCCGAGGGGCCGCCGACGCGGGTCGGCAGCTGGATCACCGCCTACGCCCAGGCCGCGTGGGCGGCGCTGGCGGCGCTGGCGGCGGCGCACTGGCGCCGGCAGTCGGGACGGGGGCAGATGATCGATGTCTCGGGCGCCGAGGCCGTGATGCGGTATCTTGAGTTCTCGGTGCTCCTCTACCACACGACCGGCCAGGTGCGCGGCCGCACCGGACTCTACGAGCGCGCGGTGTTCCCCTACACGTTCGTCCGTCTCCGGGACGGCTGGGGGTTCATCGCCGGCTACACCGACCCCAACTTCGGGGCACTCTGCCGCATCATGGGCCGGCCGGAGCTGGCCCGCGACCCGCGCTTCAACACCACGCTGCTCCGCACCCAGGCGGAGAACGAGGTGGAGCTGCGCGACGAGATCGAGAAGTGGTCGATCCGGCACACGGCCGACGAGATCCTCGCGAAGGTGCTCGCCGATCCGGGGCCGGGCATCGTCGTGTTCGGTCCGCTCAACCTGCCCACGCGCACGCTCGCCGAGGGCCACTGGTGGACGCGCGGATGCTTCCGGCGCGTCGACGACCCCGTGTACGGCGAGATGCTCCTCGCGATGCCTGCGTGGCGGATGACGCGGACCCCGCCGCGCCTGACCTGGCCGAGCCGGCCGGTCGGATACCACAACGCCCACGTCTACGGCGCCCGTCTCGGCCTCGGGGCCCGGCGCCTCGACCGACTTCGTCAACAGGGGGTGCTCTGAGAATGGGCCAGGAACGCTTCGCTGACGTCGTCGACCGGTTCACGCGCGGCTACGAGGCCGCCGAGGTCTCGCCCGAGGTGCGCACGCGGTGGCAGGAGGAGCTCGAGCGCAGCCAGGCCCGCATGAAGAACTTCGCGCGGATGATGACGGACCCCGTCGAGCCCCGCACCGGCCAGACGCCGCGGCAGGAGGTCTACAAGAAGAACAAGTCGCGCCTCTACCGGTACGAGTCGACGCGGACGCGCCCCACGCCGCTGCTCTTCGTGCCGAACCTGGGCATCTCGCGCCCGTACATCTTCGATCTGCTGCCGGGCGGCAGCTTCGTCGAGCACATGACGAAGCATGGGTTCGACTTCTACCTGCTCGACTGGGGCGTGTTCGGCCCCGAGGACAACGACCTCACCGTGGAGGACTGCGTCACCAAGATCCTCCCGCGCATGGCGGTCAAGGTGCTCGAGTCCTCGGGGGCCGCCGAGCTGTCGGTGCTCGGCTACTGCATGGGCGCGCCCATCTCCGCCTGCTTCGTCGCCACCCACCCCGAGGTCCCCGTCAAGAACTTCATCAACATGGCGGGGCCGATCGACTTCGCGAAGATCGGCCTCTTCGGCCTCTGGCTCGATGCGCGCTTCTTCGACGTGGACCGCTTCGTCGACACGATCGGCGCCATCCCGGCCGACATGGTCAAGGCGGGCTTCAAGCTGCTCAAGCCGACGATGGACCTCTCCACCAGCCTGAACCTCTGGTGGAACCTCTGGAACGACAAGTACGTGGAAGGCTTCAGCGCGCTCAACCGGTGGGCCAACGAGTACGTCGCGTTTCCCTCGGAGTTCTTCCGGCAGTGGGTGCGCGACTTCTATCAGGGCAACAAGCTCTACACGGGCGAGCTCCGGATGGGCGGCCGGCCCGTGCACCTCTCCCGCATCACGTGCCCGGTCTTGGCCGTCGGCGCGAAGGAGGACTACATCGCGCCGCCCGAGTGCGTGAAGGCGCTGCTCGGCGCCGTGGGCAGCCGGGAGAAAGAGTACGTCGAGCTGCCGGGCGGCCACATCTCCCTGATCGCCGGGCGCGGCGCGGCCGTGCACTGCTGGCCGAAGGTGTCGGGCTGGCTGGCGCCCCGGTCATGACGCGACGCGAGTTCGTTTGGCGCAAGGCGTCAACCGCGTTACGATAGGGAGCGAGACGTACCGATGGACACGACGGCAACGAGTCAGCAGCTCTTCGACCTCTGGAAGCGCCAGATCGATGAAGGCACGCAGGCCTGGGCCCGCATGATGACGGAGGCCGGCGCCAGCGCGAGCCGGATCGATCCGGCGACGTTCTGGCGGCCGCTGATGGACCAGGGGATCAGCACCTGGGCGCGGGTCATGAGCCAGGGGCCGGCCTCGCCCGACTTGATGACGCAGTGGAAGCAGTTCCTCGATGAGTGGATCGAGGCCTGGTCGAAAGCGCTCGGCCAGGCCATGGGCACCGAGGCGTTCGCCCAATCCCTGGGGAAGTACCTCGACCAGTGGCTGGTGGCCCAGGGGCCCGCGAAGAAGGCCGGGGAGCAGTCGATGGAGACGATGCTCCAGTCCCTCGGCCTGCCGTCGCGAGCCCAGGTGACGGGCGTGGCGCGCCAGCTCGTCGAGCTGGAGGAGCGTCTGGAGTGCCTCGAGGATGCCATTGCCGCGCTGCTGAAGCAGAAGGACGGCAAGGAGTCCCCATGACCGGGAAGACCATCGCGGCGCTGTCCGAGGGCGACCACGCCGAGCTGACGCGCGTGGTCGAGCAGGCCGACGTCGAGGCGTTCGTCGACGCCGTGGGCGATTACAATCCGCTGCACTCCGATCCGGAGTACGCCGCCACCACGATGTTCAAGGCGCCGATCGCGCCCGGCATCTTCACGGCGGGCATGATCTCCGCGGTCATCGGCACCCAGCTCCCCGGTCCCGGGGCGGTCTACCTCTCGCAGGACCTGAAGTTCCTGAAGCCGGTGAAGCCCGGGGACACCATCACCGCGCGCGTCGAGGTCGTCGAGCTGATCCGCGACCGCAACCGCATCCGGCTCAAGACCGTCTGCGCCAACCAGCGCGGGGAAGAGGTGCTGACCGGCGAGGCGTGGGTGCTGCCGTCGAGGCGACCGATCGTCTTCGAGCCGAAGCCGGAGGCGGCCGCGGCGCTGCGCGCCTGGAGCCTCCAGCCGTGGACGTGGGCGGCCCGCGCGGTGACGCTGTGGGGGCTGGTGAGCCTCTCCGCGCTCGCCGCGCTGACCCCGAGGCAGCGCCGGCGGCCCGACTGACCGCATCGACTCGGGGCTCGGCTCGCGGCGGGCTCGCACCGGCCTCGCCGACGCCGCTCACCTCGAACGGCCGACTCGGGACTCGGCTCGCGGCGGGCTCGCACCGGCC
>JACQCN010000392.1 GCA_016201575.1 Candidatus Rokuibacteriota bacterium
CTCGCCACTGGCGGCGCTTGATGCTCAGATCGCCGTCGCCGACCTGATCCCCTGTAACCCGGACTATTCCTGAACGACTCACGGGGAGTCGGGTGGGTGGCGCGGCAGGCAGCCCCGCCCGCCCGCAGCGAGTGGGGCATCGAGCGAGGACGGACGGGGCTGCCTGCCGCGCCAGGACCCGCCCGCCGCTGGGCGTCGACGTTCGTGAATAATGCGGACTAGGCCTTCGCGCCGTCGCGGAGCGCCCGCCACACGCGCTCGGGCTTGAGCGGCATGTCGAGGTGCCGCACGCCGAACGAGCGCAGCGCATCGACCACCGCGTTCACCACCGCGGGCGTCGACCCGATCGTGGCCGCCTCGCCGATACCCTTGGCGCCAATCGGGTTGCGCGGGCTCGGCGTCACGGTCTGGTCCGCGTGGAACGACGGCAGGTCGTCCGCGTGCGGCACCGCGTAGTCCATCAGCGTGCCCGTCAGGAGCTGGCCGTCCGGCCCGTACACCAGCTCCTCGTAGAGCGCCTGCGCGATCCCCTGCGCGAGCCCGCCGTGCACCTGGCCGGCCACGAGGAGCGGGCTCACGCGCACGCCGCAGTCGTCCACGGAGTAGAAGTCGCGCAGCGTCACGCGGCCCGTGTCGCGGTCGATCTCGATCACCGCGACGTGGGCGCCGAACGGGTAGACGAGCGCGGGCGGGCGGAAGAAGTCGCTCGCCTCGAGGCCGGCCTCCATCCCCTCGGGGAGGGCGTCGGTGTGGGCCTGGGCCGCGATCTTCTCGAAGGTGAGCGCCTTGGCCGGCGCGCCCTTGACCTGGTAGCGGCCGTCGGCGAACACCACGTCGTCGGGCGCCGCCTCCAGCATGTGCGCCGCGATACGCCGCGCCTTCTCCTGGACCTTCAGCGACGCGCGGAGTATCGCCGAGCCCCCGACCACGAGGCTCCGGCTGCCGCCCGTGCCGTTGCCCATCGGCGTGTTCGCGGTGTCGCCGTGGCGGACCTGGATCTTGTCGAAGTCGACGCCGAGCTGGTCGGCGATGATCTGGGCGAACGTCGTCTCGTGCCCCTGGCCGTGGGAGGAGGTGCCCGTGAACGCGGTCACGCTGCCCCCGGGCTCCGCGCGCACGACCGCGCTCTCGTAGGGCCCGAAGCCGCACATCTCCACGTAGCAGGCGATGCCGACGCCGAGGAGCTTGCGGTCGGCCCGCGCCAGCCGCTCCTTCTGCTCGGCCCGGAGCTTGGCGTAGCCCGAGACCTCCAGCGCCCTGGTGAGAGCGCGGTCGTACTCGCCGCTGTCGTAGTTCTGGCCCGTCGGCGTCATGTAGGGGAAGGCGCTCGGCGGGATGAAGTTCTTCCGGCGCACCTCCTCGGGCGGCTTGCCCAGCTCCATCGCGACCAGGTCGACCAGGCGCTCCAGGTAGTACGCCGCCTCCGGCCGCCCCGCGCCCCGGTAGGCCGCGACGGTCGTGCTGTTGGTGAAGACGCAGGTCGACTGCAGGTCGACGTTGGGGATGCGGTAGACGCCGACGCCCATCATCAGCGTCAGATCGGGGATGAATGTGAAGACGGGGTAGGCGCCGATGTCCGCCGTCACCTTCATGCGGAGCGCGGTGATGGTGCCGTCGTCCTCGACCGCGGCCTCCAGGTCGGTCACCTGCGCGCGCCCGTGGGTCGTCGCCAGCATGTGCTCGACGCGCGACTCGACCCACTTGAGCGGGATGCGGTAGTGCCGCGCCAGCGCCGCCAGCGTCGCGTCCTCCGGGTAGATCCCGAACTTCACGCCGAAGCCGCCGCCCACCTCCGGCGCGATCACGCGGATCGTGTTCTGCGGCATGCCGAGGGCCGTCGCGAGGTCGTTGCGCAGGTTGTGGGGCGCCTGGTGGGTCGCCCACACGGTGAGCCCCGCCGGCCCGTCGGGCGCGGCCACCGTCGCCCGGCCTTCCAGGGGGACCGCGCAGAGGCGCTGGCTGATCATGCGCTGCTTGACGACGCGCCTGGCCCTGGCGAAGACCGCGTCGGGGTCGCCCGACTTGATCTGGTTCTGATGCTCGATGTTGCGGGGCGCGTCGGCGAAGAGCTGCGGCGCGCCGTCGGCCATGGCCGCGAAGGGACCGGCCACCGCGGGCAGGGGCTCCCAGTCGACGGCGACCTCGGCCGCCGCGTCGACGGCGAGCGCCTCGGTCTCGGCGATGACGGCGGCCACGGCCTCGCCGACGTGCCGGACCTTGCCGACCGACAGCGGGTAGTGCTTGCGCCCGACGTTCTCCGGGCCCGCCGCGCCGCCGCCCTCCGCGCTCGGGCCGCCGAGCGGGATCGGCGCGCAGAGCGCCTGGATGTCCTTGCCGGTGACGACCGCGCGGACCCCGGGGCGCTTGAGCGCGGCCGAGCCGTCGATGCCGCGGATGCGGGCGTGGGCGTGGGGGCTCCGGACGAAGGCGACCCAGTGCATGCCGGGCAGCGTGACGTCCGTCACGTAGGTCGAGCTGCCGGTGACGAGTCGGGGATCTTCCTTGCGCTTGACCTCGGCGCCCATGAGTCTCGGAGTCGTAGCCATGACCGGTCCTTTCGTGGCGCGCCCCCGTTGGCGATGCACATCCCGGGGGTGTCAGAGTCCGCTTCGGGCCTCGGCTGATGAGTCTAGCCGATTCACGGCCACGCGCGCACTCTGGCGCGGTCAATGCCGTTTTCAAGCGCGCTGCTCCAGGTGATAGGATCGGTCCATGTCGGGCCTGTCTCCGTAGCGCATGGCCTTGCCGCGGCTTGTCTTTCGGGTCCACGCGGTGCAGCGAATGTTCGAGCGCGATATCGACGAGACGGACGTGCGAGAGGTGCTCGAGACAGGTGAGACGATCGAAGCGTATCCGGAAGACACTCCCTATCCGAGCAGGCTCGTACTGGGGTGGCGGGGAAACCGGCCGCTTCATGGAGTCGTCGCCGACAACACCGAGGCGCAGGAAACGATCGTGATTACCGCGTACGAGCCCGATGCTTCCCAATGGGACACCGGGTTCGAACGGAGGAGGCGCCCGTGAAGTGCGTCATCTGCAAGCACGGCGACACCCGTCCGGGCCACGCGACACTGACATTCACCAGGAGGCGCACAACCGTCGTGATCAAGGGCGTGCCCGCGGAAGTGTGCACGAACTGCGGTGAGGGTTACGTGGGCGAGGCGGTGACAGCCCGACTTCTGAAGACTGCGGAGGAGGCGGCCCGGAGCGGCGTGGAAGTGGACGTCAGGGAATACGTGGCGGCGTGAATGGTAGGATCAGTCGTATGATCCAGCCGGAGACCCCCCGGGCGGCCAACTTCATCCGCCAGATGGTGGCCGAGGACGTGAAGAACGGCCGGTTCGGCGGGCACGTGGTCACGCGCTTCCCGCCGGAGCCCAACGGCTACCTCCACATCGGTCACGCCAAGGCGATCTGCGTCGACTTCGGGATCGCCCAGGAGTTCGGCGGCCGGTGCCATCTGCGGTTCGACGACACCAACCCGACCAAGGAGAGCACGGAGTACGTCGAGTCGATCATGGACACGGTGCGCTGGCTCGGCTTCGACTGGGGCCCGCACCTCTACTACGCGAGCGACTACTTCGAGCAGCTCTACCGGTGGGCCGTCGAGCTGATCAAGGCGGGGAAGGCCTACGTCGACGACCTCACGCCCGAGCAGACCCGCGAGTACCGCGGCACCCTGACCGAGCCCGGCCGTGAGAGCCCGTACCGGAACCGGCCGGTGGAGGAGAGCCTCGACCTCTTCGCCCGGATGCGGACGGGGGAGTTCGAGGAGGGGACCCGGACGCTGCGCGCCAAGATCGACATGGCCTCGGGGAACCTGAACCTGCGCGATCCCGTCATGTACAGGATCCGCAAGGCCGCGCACCACCGGACGGGCGACGCCTGGTGCATCTACCCGATATACGACTGGGCCCACGGCCAGTCCGACTCGATCGAGGGCGTCACCCACTCCATCTGCACGCTCGAGTACGAGGATCACCGCCCGCTCTACGACTGGTACCTGGACCAGCTCGGCGTGCACCATTCGCAGCAGATCGAGTTCGCGCGCCTGAACCTGTCGCACACGGGGATGAGCGAGCGGAAGCTCCTCGAGCTGGTGGAGGGCGGCCTCGTCTCGGGCTGGGACGACCCGCGGATGCCGACGCTGGCCGGGCTGCGCCGCCGCGGCTACACGCCGGAGTCGATCCGCGACTTCGCCGAGCGCATCGGCGTGGCCAAGGCCGACAACCTGGTGGACATCGCGCTGCTCGAGCACTGCATCCGCGAGGACCTGAACCGGCGGGCGCCGCGGGTGATGGCGGTGCTGCGGCCCCTGAAGCTCGTGATCGAGAACTACCCCACGGGCCAGGGGGAGGAGGTCGAGGCCGTCAACAACCCCGAGGACCCGGCGATGGGGACCCGGCGCGTGCCCTTCGCGCGCGAGCTCTGGATCGAGCAGGACGACTTCCGCGAGACGCCGCCTCCGAAGTACTTCCGCCTCTCGCCGGGCGTCGAGGTGCGCCTGCGCTACGCCTACATTATCAAGTGCACCGGGGTGGTGAAGGACCCGCAGACGGGCGAGGTCACGGAGGTGCGCTGCGCCTACGACCCCGCCAGCCGCGGCGGCGACGCCAGAGGCCGCAAGGTCAAGGGCACGATCCACTGGGTCTCGGCTGCCCACGCCGTGGAGGCCGAGGTGCGCCTCTACGACCACCTCTTCGCCAAGCCCAAGCCCGACGAGGAGGAGGAGGACTGGAAGGCCGCGCTAAACCCCACCTCGCTGCAGGTGCTGACGGGCTGCAAGCTGGAGCCCTCGCTGGCGGGCGCGGCGCCGGCCAGCCGCCACCAGTTCGAGCGCCAGGGCTACTTCTGCGTGGACTCCGTTGTTTCGGCGCCGGCGCGCCTGGTGTTCAACCGCACCGTGGGGCTACGGGACACGTGGGCGAAGATCGAGAAGACAGCGACGCCCTCAGGATGAATGCTGGGGCTCACCGCAGGTAGCATTCGTCGGCGCAGCTCCAGCCCGTCTGTCCGGAGGTCACCATGAACTCAGCGGCGACACTCAGAGGCCACGCGGCCGTTGTTCAGCCTGACGACGCGACGTCGTACTGGCAGCCCATGCCCGCCAATGGTCATGCCGACCCCAAGCTCACGCCGGCCAACACCCGCTACGACGCGCTCTCCATGGGCTACCAGACCATCGCGCCCGGGGGGCGGGTCCGCGAGCACTCGCACGGGGATCAGGTGGAGCTGCAGATCTGCTTCCGGGGGCGGGGGCGGGTCGTGGTGGACGGGCAGAACCATCCGCTCGCGCCGGGGACGGCGTGCTTCCTGGGCTACGACGTCAAGCACGAGATCATCAACGAGGGGCCCGAGGAGCTGGTCATGCTCTGGGTCATCTCGCCTCCCGGGCTCGAGCACTTCTTCGCGGCCATCGGGCGACCGAGGCAGCCCGGGGAGCCGGCGCCCGAGCCCTTCGCCCGGCCCGAGGATGTGGTCGCCATCGAGCGGGCCATGGGCATGAACGACACCCAGGCGTGAGGGAGCGAGAGAGGACCATGGCGAACGGAGACGCGAAGGCCGGCGCGGCGATGGACGGGCCGCCGGCGATCATGCAGATGTTCCAGGCGGCGCACGCAACGGCCGTCCTGGTCGGCGCCTGCGAGCTGAACGTGTTCGCGCAGCTCGCCGTCGGCGCCAGGGACGCCGCGGCGGTCGCCAAGGGCATCGGGTGCCCGGA
>JACQCN010000428.1 GCA_016201575.1 Candidatus Rokuibacteriota bacterium
CAAGTTGAAGGATCGCGTGGGGATCACGGCCCAGCTCATCGACGCGTCCAGTGGCGGTCACGTCTGGGCGAAGACGTATGACGAAGCGCTCAAGAACATCTTCGGCGTCCAGAGCGAGGTCACGAAGCAGATCGTCGGGTCCCTCGGCCTGACGATTCGAGGCGCAGAGCTCGAGCGCTCCATGCGCAAGGGACCAGCGGACGTGACCGCGTACGGTGCGCGAGGTCCTCCACCGGGAGCTGTACCGCGGCGTGATCGTCTGGGGGCGCGTGCGGAAGCGGGACGAGGTGGGGCGTGAAGAAGTACGTCGAGCAGCCGGAGCGGGAATGGCTTCGGGTGTCCGCCCCGGAGCTGCGCGTCGTCGACGAGGGCCTGTGGGAGTCGGCGCATCGGCGACTCCGCGAGGCCAAGGCCACCTACCTGGCCCCCACCGCCGATCACCCCGGCGGGCGCCCGCCGTCGTCGGCTGGCGGCTCGAAGTAGCTCCTGACGGGCCTTGCCCAGTGCACGTGCGGCGGCGGGATGATCGTGCGGAGGGGACTACGGCCGGACCCGCCGCTTCGCCTACGCCTGCCACTACCACCACGCCCGCGGGCGCTCGGTGTGCGGCAACGGGCTCGAAGCGCCGATGGAGGCGACCGACCGGCGCGTCCTGTCTGCGATCGAGTCGGAGCTGATGCGGCCGGGCATCGTGGAGCGGGCGATCCGGGAGGCCCTGGCCCTCCTCTACCCGAGCGACCTCGCCGACCGGCGAGACGCCCTCCTCGCCCGGCTCCGCGGCGTGGAGGCCGAGCTGGTCCGGCTGACCGATGCGATCGCCGCGGGCGGGGACCTGCCGGCGCTCGTGCAGGCCATCAAGGAGCGCGAGGGGCAGCGGGCCCGGTGCGAGCACCACCTGGCGGCCCTCGACGCCGCGGCCCGTGCCGGGAGGCTCGATACCCGCCGCACGGAGGCGGAGATCCGCCAGCGGCTGCTGGACTGGCAGGGGCTCCTGGCGCGACAGCCGGCCCAGGCGCGCGACATCCTCCAGACGTTCCTGGTCGGTCGTCTCACCTTCACGCCGATCCCGGACGAGCGCCGCTACGAGCTGACTGGGGAAGGGACGTTCGAGCGGCTGCTGCTCGGTGTGGATAACCGTTCAAGAACGGTGGTGACCCCGGCGGGATTCGAACCCGCGATCTCGACCTTGAAAGGGTCGCGTCCTTGGCCAGGCTAGACGACGGGGTCAACGCGCGGAAACGAAACGGAGTGTAACACGGGGCGAGAGGTGGCGGAAACCGGGGCGGGGTGACACCGGTGGCCGCGCACCCGGGGTGCGCGGCCACCGTCCTGCCTGAGCCTGCTACGCCTTCCGAATGGCCTCCATCACGCGATCGGGCGTGTACGGCGACGTGCGGACACGGGCGCCGCTGGCGGCGAAGATCGCGTTGCTGAGGGCCGGGAGGATCGTGGTGACGCCCGGCTCGCCCACGCCGGTCGGGAACTCGCGGCTCTCCGTGACGTAGACGTTCACCTCGTCCGGGATCTCGTTCATTCTCAAGACTTGGTAATCGTGGAAGTTGCTCTGCACGATGGCGCCGTTCTTGACGGTGGCCCGCTCCTTCAGCGCGTTGCTCATGCCGAAGAGCAGCGAGCCCTCCATCTGGTTGCGGACGCCGTCGGGGTTGATGACGAGCCCGCAGTCCACGGCGCACCAGATCTTCTCAACCTTGACGTGGCCGGTGCTGGAATCGACGCGGGCCTGGAGCACGGTGGCGGTCCAGGTCGGCGAGGCCTTCTCCTGGGCCGTGACGCCGGCGATGCCCAGGCCGACGCCCTTGGGCAGTGAGCCGCGCCGGTCCCAGCCCGCCTTGTCGGCCACGAGCTTCAGCACGCCGGCCAGCCGCGGCGCCCCGCCCAACATCTGCAGCCGGAAGGAGAGCGGGTCGACGCCGGCCAGGTGCGCCAGCTCGTCGACGAAGGTCTCGACCGCGAAGAAGGTGTAGTTCGGGGCGACGGCGCGCACGTACCCGACCTCCATCCCCGTCTCGCCGCGGATCGCGCGGACGAACTGGTTCGGGATGTCGTAGTAGTGGTCGCTGCCGTTGAGCGAGAACTGGTCGCGGCCCTGCTTGTCCGTCCCGCCGTACCGATCGGACGGGTAGGCGGCGACGAGGGCGTTCTGCCAGGCGATGACCGCGCCCGCGGAGTCGAGCCCGCCCTTGACGAGCTGCAGGGTGCAGGAGCGGTAGAAGTCCAGCTTCACGTCCTCTTCGCGCGACCGGATCAGCTTGACCGGCTTGCCGACCTCCTTGGCGATGATGCCGGCCTCGAGTATGACGTCCGGCTCCAGCCGCCGGCCGAACCCGCCGCCCAGGTACTGCTGGTGCACCCGGATCTTGGTGGCGTCGACCCCGAACTTCTTGGAGAGGTCGCCCATCACGCGGGTCTGGAACTGGCTGCCGCTGAAGAAGTCGAACACGCCGTCCTGGAACCGGGCCACGCAGTTCATCGGCTCCATCGGCGCGTGCCCGACGTAGTCCGTCCAGTAGGCGGCCTCGTGGACCTTGATGGCGCGCTTGAAGGCCTCGTTGACGTCACCCACGTCCACCCACGACGGCGCCGAGGTGTCGTTCTTGGCCTTGTCCCCGTACGTCTTCATGATCGACTCGGTGCTGACGTTGGCGTTCGGCCCGAGGTCCCAGGTGACCTTCAGGGCGTCGCGCGCCTTCACCGCGTTCTCGTAGCTGTCGGCCACCACCGCCACCAGGTCGTCGGTGACCACGGTGCGGATGTAGCCCTTGACCTGCTTGGCGGCGCTGTCGTCGACGCCTTTGTGCGTGCAGCCCGTCCGCACCGGCGGGTACGCCACCTTCGCGTACACCATGCCCGGCAGGAAGCGGTCGATGCCGTACTTGGCGCGGCCGTTGGTCTTCTCGGGGATGTCCAGGCGCTGGATCCAGCGGCCGACGATCTTGTACTCCGAGGGCTTCTTGAGCTGGATCTTCTTCAGTTCCTCGTCCGACAGGGTGGCGCTGACCAGGCCCTTGGAGACGATGTCGCCGTAACTCAGGTTCCGGCCCGTGGGCAGGTGCCGGACGTGGCTGTTCTCGGCGACGCACTCGGCCGGATCGACGCCCATGCTCTTCGCCGCCGCCTGCACGAGGAGCTGGCGCGCGCCGGCGCCCGCCCGCGACAGCGCGTCGAACGTCCAGTTGACGCTCCAGCTGCCGCCCGTGATCATCAGGCCGTACTTCGGGTCGCTGGTCGGGTAGTCGATGCGGACGTCCTTCCAGTCCGCCTCCAGCTCCTCGGCCACGATCTGGGCGAGCGCGGTGCCCACGCCCTGCCCCATCTCGGCCTTGGTGATGTGGACGGTGACGATACCACTCGGATCGATCGTGAACGCGACGTTCGGCTCCCAGGCGCCCGCGGCCGAGGCGTCGAGCCCGCCGTTGGGCCCGGCGATCCGGAACGTCAGCAGGAAGCCCGCGCCGGCGGCGCTGGTCTTCAGGAAGTCGCGGCGTGAGAACTCGGTCGTCATGGCTTACACCCCCTGCGCAGCACGCTTGATCGCGCGCTTGATCCGGAGATACGTGGCGCACCGGCAGATGTTGCCCTGCATCGCCTGCACGATCTGCTCGTCGGTGGGGTGCGGGGTCTTCGCGAGCAGCGCCGCGGCCTGCATGATCTGGCCGGACTGGCAATACCCGCACTGCGGGACTTGCTCGGCGATCCACGCGACCTGCAGCGGGTGCTTCCCTTCGGGGCTCAGTCCCTCGATCGTGGTGATCCTCTTCCCGGTGGCCTGCGACACCGGGGTCTGGCACGAGCGGATCGCGTTGCCGTCCAGGTGGACGGTGCACGCGCCGCAGAGCGCCTGCCCGCACCCGAACTTCGTGCCGGTCAACTGCAGGTGCTCGCGGATCACCCACAAGAGCGGCGTATCCGGCGCCACGTCGACCGTGTGGGACGTCCCGTTGATGGTCAAGGTAGCCATATGACCTCCCTGGTCTTACTGCGGATCGCTTGCTCCGTTTGCCGTGATGGCGGGTTCGCGACGACATCCGGACTGCTCGACCCGACAGGGCGGGCACGCGTGCACGCGGGAGGACACGCGGCGACACGACAGCGCCGGGCCGATTGAGGGCGCAACCATCAGTGCCCGGCCTTTTATCACGCGCCAACAAAGCGTGTCAATGGCCATTTCCCGTGGCCGGGGCCGCCGGAAATCGACGCCTTGACGCACGGCGTCTTCGGGGCGATCCTCGGCCCCGCGTCGAGTTACTCAAACCGGAAAGGGGTCTGCCATGAAGCGGAATCGTGTCCTCACAGTGGGAGCCGGCCTGGCGGCGGTGGCGCTCGCGTTCGGGCTCGGGGTGGCGGTCGGACTGCAGAACCCGCCCACGGACAGCAAGGGGTTCTCGGCCAGCCCGCCCACCGCCCTCGACCTCGGCCCCGAGGTCGACAGCGTCCAGGGGCGGCAGCTCCGGCTCCGGGTCGTGACCC
>JACQCN010000429.1 GCA_016201575.1 Candidatus Rokuibacteriota bacterium
ACCCGGATGCCGAGATCGCGGAGCAGCTCGGCGGCCACCGGAGTGGGCGCGTCCGTCATGGGATCCGTCCCCTTCTGCGTCTTCGGGAACGCGATCACGTCGCGGATCGAGTCCACGCCGGCGAAGATCGCGACGAGCCGGTCCAGGCCGAACGCGATGCCGCCCATGGGCGGCGCGCCGAACTCGAGCGCGTCGAGCAGGAAGCCGAACTTCGCCCGCGCCTCCGCCTTGCCGATCCCGAGCAGGTCGAACACCTTCTGCTGGATCGCTTGCTCGTGGATGCGGATGCTGCCCCCGCCGATCTCCTGCCCGTTGAGCACGAGGTCGTACGCCTTGGCCAGCGCCCGGCCCGGCTCCGACTCCATCAGGACCAGGTCCTCGTCCCGCGGCGCCGTGAACGGGTGGTGCATCGACTCCCACCGCGTCTCGTCCGGGTTGTACTCGAAGAGCGGGAAGTCGACGACCCAGGCGAGGGCCGTCCGGTCGGCCGGGATCAACCCGTGGCGCTGCGCCAGCTCCACGCGCAGGCGGCCGAGCACCGCGGCGGCCAGCGGCATCGCGTCGCCGATGAGAAGGAGAAGGTCGCCCGGCCCGGCAGCGAGGCGCTCGAACAGCGCGGCGCGCACCGGCTCGAGGAAGCGCGCGACCGGGGACTGGAGCCCGTCGGCCCCGACCTTGACCCACACCAGCCCCTTGGCGCCGAAGCTCTTCGCCGTCGCCGTCAGGTCGTCGGCGTCCTTTCGCGAGAGCCCGCCGGCGCCGGGGACGCGCAGGCCCTTCACCGCCCCGCCGGCCGCCGCGACCTGGGCGAAGGCCTGGAACTCACCGTCCCGGAACAGGTCCGTCAGGTCGACCAGCTCGAGCCCGAAGCGCAGGTCCGGCTTGTCCGACCCGAAGCGGCCGATCGCCTCGGCGTAGGTGAGGCGCGGGAACGGGCGCGGCAAGTCCACGCCCCGCACGTCGCGGAAAGCCGCGGCCACCATGCCCTCGATCAGGGCGAGGAGGTCGTCGCGGTCGAGGAAGGACGTCTCGATGTCGATCTGCGTGAACTCGGGCTGCCGGTCCTTGCGGAGGTCCTCGTCGCGGAAGCAGCGGGCGATCTGGAAGTAGCGCTCGAAGCCCGCGACCATCAGGAGCTGCTTGAAGAGCTGGGGCGACTGGGGCAGGGCGTAGAAGCTCCCCCGCGAGAGCCGGCTCGGCACCAGGAAGTCGCGCGCGCCCTCCGGCGTCTGCCGCGTCAGGATCGGCGTCTCCACCTCGATGAAGCCCTGGCCGTGGAGATAGGCGCGGACGGAGCGGGTGACCGCGTCGCGCAGGCGGAAGTTCCGGAGCAGCGCGGGCCGGCGCAGGTCGAGGTACCGGTACCTGAGCCGCACCAGCTCGTCGACCTCGCCCTCGTCCTCGAGCGGGAACGGCAGCGGCCGCGCCTCGTTCAGGATCCGGACCTCGCGCGCCTGGACCTCGATCTCGCCCGTCGGCAGCCGCGGGTTCTCGGTCCCGGGCGGGCGCCGGCTGACGACGCAACGCACCGCGAGGACGAACTCGCCGCGGATGCCCTCGGCGCGCGCGTGGGCCGCCCCTGCCTCGGCGGGGTTGAACACGCACTGGGTCACGCCGTCACGGTCCCGCAGGTCGACGAAGATCAGGCCGCCGTGGTCGCGACGCCGGAAGGCCCAGCCCATCAGCGTGACCGCGGCGCCGGCGTCGCCGCCCCGCAGCGCGCCGCACGTGTGGGTCCGCTTCCAGCCGCCCAGTGACTCGGTCACGGCCGCCCTCCCAGCGCCATCAGCTTCCCCGCCAGCTCGGGGAGCGGCACCTGCTGCTGCTGGCCCGACTTCATGTCGCGCAGCACCGCGGATCCGGCGGCCAGCTCCGTCTCCCCGACGATCACCGCCCACGCGGCGCCCGACCGGTTCGCGCGCTCCAGCTCGGCCCGCAGCTTCCGGTCACCGTAGCCGACCTCGACGGGCACCGCGGTCCGCGCCTCCCGCGCCACGGACAGCAGGCGCTTGAGCGCCTCCTCGCCGAGCGGGATCAGGAAGGCGATCGGGCCTCGGCCCCGGGCGCCGTCCTCCCGCCCGCCGGCGAGGAGCAGCGCCACCCGCTCGACGCCGATCGCGAACCCGATGCCCGGGTCCGGCGGGCCGCCCAGCAGCTCGATCAGCCCGTCGTAGCGGCCGCCGCCCGCCACCGCGTTCTGCGCGCCCAACTCGGTCGTGGTGAGCTCGAACGCGGTCCGCACGTAGTAGTCGAGGCCGCGGACCAGCCGAGCATCGACCTGATACGCGATCCCCATCGCCTCGAGATACGCGCGGATCTCC
>JACQCN010000430.1 GCA_016201575.1 Candidatus Rokuibacteriota bacterium
GGCCGCCGCGCCGGGCGAGTACCGCCGCGTGCAGAACTACGTCGTCAACTCGGCGGCGAAGGAGCTCCGGACAGCCCTCATCTCCGCCGCGTGACGGGCAAGATCGACGTCCGGGAGGCGGCGACCGCTTGATCGGGTCGGGCGGCGATGAATCTTCTTGTTTGCGGAAGTGGCGTCCGGCGCTAATAATGTCGGCGGTTGTTTCCGTGGCCGCAAACAAGGGAAGACCGTGACCACTGCTAGCCAACGACGACCACAGGGCCGGCGGGTCCGGGGTCCGGGGGGCTACTGGGCGTACGTCCCGGCGCCCCTGCCGCCGCCCATCGCGTGGAGTGCCGCTCTGGCTTCGGCGCTCTCCGACGCGGACCGCGCTGTCGGCCGCCTCGCTGGGGAGGGCCGGCGGCCGCCGAACCCGCACCTTCTCATCCGGCCGTTCGTTCGCCGCGAGGCCGTGCTGTCGAGCAGGATCGAGGGCACGCAGGCGACGCTCGGCGAGCTGCTCGCCGCCGAGGCCGGGGCCGCCGTCAAACGCAGCCCGGCGGATCTGCACGAGGTCGCCAACTACGTCGTCGCGCTCGAATACGGGGTTGGGCGCCTGCGCGAGCTGCCGCTCTCGCTCCGCCTGGTCAGGGAGCTGCACGAGAAGCTCATGCAGGGCGTGCGCGGCAACACGGCGACGCCCGGCGAATTCCGGCGCAGCCAGAACTGGATCGGTCGCCCCGGTTGCACGCTGGCCGATGCAACCTACGTACCTCCGCCGGTGAACCAGATGATGGAATGCCTGGGCGCCTGGGAGGCGTTCCTGCACGACCACTCGCTGCCGCCGCTCGCGCACGCCGCGCTCGCGCACTCGCAGTTCGAGGCGATCCACCCGTTTCTTGACGGCAACGGGCGGGTTGGCCGGTCGCTCATCACGCTGCTGCTCGTCGAGCGGGACGTGCTTCCGGCGCCGCTGCTCTATCTGAGCGCGTTCTTCGACGCCACGCGGGATGAGTACTACGCCCATCTCTTGGCGGTCACCGAACGGGGCGAGTGGGAGGAGTGGCTCGCGTACTTCCTGCGCGGCGTCGCGGGGCAGGCCGAGGACGCCGTCGGCCGCATCCAGCGCATCGACGCGCTGCTCCTCCGCTGGCGCGAACAGCTCGCGGCAGCGCCCTCCCGGCTGCCCGAGCGGGCTCTGGATCTCTTCGTCGAGAACCCCTTCTGGGTGGTGAACAAGCTGGCCCAGAGACTCGGCGTGGCGTTCACCAGCGCCCAGCGGGCGATCGACCGGCTGGAGTCGGCGGGCATCGTCACGCGCGCGACCGAGGCGCGGCGCAACCGCGTGTACTGCGCGCGGGCCATCCTCGAGATCCTCGAGGAGCCGCCCCATCTGCCCGGCGCCGAGGGCGCCCGCCGGCGCGGGGGGCGAGCATGAGCCCCGAGGTCTCCGAGAGGAGCTTCGAGGAAGCCATCGAGTGTGGACTGCTCCAGCACGGCCCCGACGCCTGCGCCGGCGACCCGAGCGCCGTGCGTGAGACGCCGGCGCCCTACGGCGACACGCCGCCGGGCGGCTACCGCAAGCGCCGCCCTGAGGACTACGACCGTTCGCTCTGCCTCCTCCCACGCGACGTGGTGGACTTCGTCCTCGCGACGCAGCCCGAGGAGTGGCAGAAGCTCGCGCAGCACCACGGCGCGGTGGTCAAGGAGCAGTTCCTCAAGCGCCTCGCCGCCGAGATCGAGCGGCGCGGCGCACTCGACGTGCTGCGGCAGGGGATCAAGGACTCGGGCTGCAAGTTCCGGCTGGCCTACTTCCGGCCCGCGAGCGGGCTCAACGAGGAGACCCGGCGCCTGCACGCGGCGAACCTCTTCGCTGTGGTGCGCCAGCTCCGCTACAGCGAGAAGAACGGGAAGAGCCTTGACCTCGTGCTGTTCCTGAACGGCATCCCGATCTTCACCGCCGAGCTCAAGAACCCGCTCAACGGTCAGGATGTCGAAGACGCGATCCGCCAGTACATGACCGACCGCGATCCGCGCGAGCCGCTCCTCGCCTACGGCCGCTGCCTCGCGCACTTCGCAGTGGACCCGGACCTTGTCTACGTCACCACCCAGTTCGCCGGCCCCAAGACGCGCTTCCTCCCCTTCAACCAGGGGAAGTTCGGCGGCGCCGGCAACCCGCCCGTGCCGCCCACCCGGAACGGCTACGCCACGGGCGACCTCTGGGACGAAACTTGGGCGCGCGACAGCGTGCTCGACCTCGTCCGCCAGTTCATCCACGAGGTCGAGGAGGAGGACGAGAAGGGCCGCAAGACCGGCCAGCGCTTCCTGATCTTCCCGCGCTACCAGCAGCTCGACGCCGTCCGCAAGCTCGTGGCGCACGCGCGCGGGGCGGGCGCGGGCCAGCGCTACCTCATCCAGCACTCGGCCGGGAGCGGCAAGAGCTTCACCATCGCCTGGCTCGCCCACCAGCTCGCGACGCTCCACGACGCAGCCGACCGGCGCGTCTTCGACTCGATCGTGGTCATCACCGACCGGCGCATCCTCGACCGCCAGCTCCAGACCACCATGCGCCAGTTCGAGCAGACCCTCGGCGTGGTGGAGAACATCGACACGACCTCGCGCCAGCTCAAGGACGCGCTCGAGTCGGGCAAGACGATCATCGTCACCACGCTCCAGAAGTTCCCCGTGATCGCCAAGGAGATCGGCGAGCTGCCGGGCAAGCGCTTCGCCGTGATCGTGGACGAGGCGCACTCCTCCCAATCGGGCGAGAGCACGAAGAGCCTCAAGGCCGTGCTTGCCTCGCGCTCGCTCGAGGAGGCGGAGCGGGAGGAGGCCGGGGCGGAGACGCCCGAGGAAGAGCTGGAGAGCACGATCCTGGCCGAGATGGAGAGGCGCGGGCGGTTGCCCAACCTCTCGACCTTCGCCTTCACCGCCACGCCCAAGCCCAAGACGCTCGAGCTCTTCGGCACGCGCCGCGCCGACGGCAAGTTCGAGCCGTTCCACCGCTACAGCATGCGCCAGGCGATCGAGGAGGGCTTCATCCTCGACGTGCTCGCCAACTACACCACCTACACGGCCTACTGGCGCCTGCTGAAGAAGGTCGAGGACGACCCGCGCTACGACAAGAAGAAGGCCGAATACCTGCTCAAGTCGTTCGTCGAGCTGCACCCACACGCGATCGGCGAGAAGGTGCGGATCATGGTGGAGCACTTCGCCGCCAAGGTGCAGGGCGAGGTCGGCGGCAAGGCCAAGGCGATGATCGTCACCCGCTCGCGCCTGCACGCCGTGCGCTACAAGCTGGCGGTGGACAAGTACCTCGCGGATCGCGGCTATCCGTTCAAGGCACTCGTCGCCTTCTCGGGCAAGGTCGACGACGGCGGCCGGTCGTACACCGAGGCCGGGATGAACGGCGTGCCGGAGAAGCAGACCGCCAAGACCTTCGAGCGGCCCGAGAACCGCTTCCTGATCGTGGCCAACAAGTTCCAGACCGGCTTCGACCAGCCGCTACTGCACACGATGTACGTGGACAAGAAGCTCGGCGGGGTGAACGCGGTGCAGACCCTGTCTCGGCTCAACCGCACGCTGCCCCCCGAGAAGAAGGGCACGATGGTGCTCGACTTCGCCAACGAGGCGGACGAGATCAAGGCCGCCTTCGAGCCGTACTACGAGACGACGCTTCTCGCCGAGGCGACCGACCCGAACCTGCTCTACGAGATCCAGCGCCGGCTCGCCGCCTTCCCGGTCTACACGCAGGCCGACGTGGACCGCTTCGCGAAGGTCTACTTCGACCCAAAGGCGACGCAGGACCAGCTCTACGCCGTGCTCGCCGGTCGTCGAGCGCTTCCGTGATCTCTCCGAGGAGGAGCAGCACGACTTCCGCGGCCAGCTCACGGACTACGTGCGGCTCTACGCGTTCCTGGCGCAGGTGCTGACCTTCGCCGACGCCGACCTCGAGAAGCTCTACGTCTTCGCGCGGCACCTGCGGCGGCTGCTCCCGGCGGACCGGGCCGAGCTGCCGCGCGAGGTGCAGCAGAACATCGACATGGAGTCGTACCGCATCCAGCAGACCGGCAGCGGCAAGATTGCCCTCGAGCGCAAGCCCGGCGTGCTCGACCCGGCGGGCCCGAAGGGCAGCCACGCGACCGCGCCGGAGGAGATGGAGGCGCTCTCCCGCATCATCGCC
>JACQCN010000033.1 GCA_016201575.1 Candidatus Rokuibacteriota bacterium
GTCACCACGCCCACTCCCATCCAGCAACGCGCTTACGATCTACTGAAGCCGATCGCCGTGTAGACAGCGCCCTGCAGGCCATCTTTGACCTATCTCCACGACTCAACGAACAGTTTCGCTCGCGGGATGCGGGAACTTCAGCTTAGACACGGCCCATCGCGGAGTGTGACAGAAGGGGAGACAAGAGGGGGACGGGGCCGTGAGAGGTGGGCGCCAATCCCCCGCCTACGGCAGCAGATCGGCCAGGCGGATACAGGGCGCCCGCCGCGCCGGTAGTTCGTGGCCACGGCCGCCGTTCCGGTCAGACAGCCGACCATGAGGGCGATCACGGGCGCCAGCAGGAAGGTCCGTCCGATTCCCCTCGTGATCCTCTCCGCCCACACAGTCATAGGTGGCCCAGCGGCAAACCGGGTGCCACCGGAGGACACGAGGAGGCGTGCAGGGTGGGTCCGGTGGACCGGCCCGCCGCCCGCTCAGAGCTTGTACAGGTCCCGTGCGTTGTCGCAGAGGATCCGGCGACGCGTCCCGGGAGCCACGGCCCGGAAGTTCTCTTCGATCGCCTGGCGCGACTCCGGCCACGTGCTGTCGGCGTGCGGGTAATCGGAGGCCCACATCACGCGCTGCTCGCCGGCCCGAGCCCCTCAGCCGGCGTGAGCCGGTCAGGTCCTGCGCGCGGGGTGAGGAGCGCCGCCCGAGCCGCGCTCATCGGAGCCGGGGCGCGGCGAGCTTTCGGGCAGGCCCTCGAGCTCGCGCATGACGGTCGCCGCCGGGGCCACCCGTCCGAGCAAGCGCTGGAAGTTCTCGCCGGTGGCGTCGTGCAGGCGCTGGCTGGCGGCGGCGCAGCCGTCCTCGACGAGGACGCAGCGGTAGCCGCGGTCGGCGGCGTCGCGCGCCGTCCCCTCGACGCAGGAGTTCGTGGAGACGCCGGCGAAGACGAGATGCTCGACGTTCCAGGCGCGCAGCAGGCGCTCGAGGCCGGAGGAGTGAAAGGCGCTCATCGTCGTCTTGTTGATGACCGGCTCGCCGGGGAGCGGGGCCAGCGCGTCGAGGATCGCGTGCTCGTGACGGCCGCGGGTGTTGCCGGCCGACTCCGCGAACGCGCGCATGTGCGGGAGCAGATCGCCGTAGTCGGGGAGCTCCGAGCCCACCGTGAGGTAGACGATCCGGAGCCGGCGCCGCCGGAAGAAGTCGAGCAGGGCGCGGATCGTCGGCACCACCAGCGTCTCGATGCGGGCGAAGCGATAGTGGCCGAGCGCCTCCTGGCCGCGGTCCCGGAGGACCCGCCCGAGCCCGTGGTCGCGCGCGGCGCTCGCGTACTGCATGTCCACCACCACGAGCGCGACGCGAGCCGGATCCAGGCGGAACGGGGGATTGAACTGGTGGGCGTAGTCACCCGCCCCCGGCGAGTCGCGGGCGTCGTCCCAGGGCAGATCGACCTCCAGGAGCGGCGCGTGCTGCTGGGCGCCGTACGTGTCGCGCTCGCCCACGCTCCCCTGGGCCGTCTGGCGCGCGATCGTCAGCTTGAGCGCGAGGGCGGGATCGTAGAAGACGACGTCGTGGACCGCCTCGGGCGGGATCCGGTAGAGCGAGGCCACCCGCTCGCGGGTGAAGTACCCCGTGCGCCTGACACGCTCGTACGTCTCGCGGTCGGAGAAGATGAGATCGAGCGTGATCTCGAAGGGACCCGCGTTCTTCGAGCGGATCACGCGGGCGAGGTCGGCGAGCTTCCGGGTCCCCACCGTCAGTACTCCACCAGCTCCAGCGGGAACAGCGCGTTCGGGTCGTCGACCTGCAGCAGGTGGTAGACGTTGAACCGGTAGACCGGGCCGAGCGGCACGTCGCTCGGCGCGAAGGGGAAGGCCAGGTTCCCCGCGGTCGCCTGGCGGCCCGGATAGCCGTAGTGGAGCAGTGTCGCGCGCGCGAACGCGCAGACCGCGTCGGCCGTCTCCTGGGTGGGAGCGGCCACCTCGAGCACCAGGCCGACCTCGTGCGGCACGCGGACGCCCAGGAGCGGCTCGCTCGCGCCCATGACACCGTTGACGCCGTAGTGGTGGAAGAGGATCTGGTACTCGTCGGGCGGGATCCAGTCGAAGTAGGTGCGGGTGATCTCGACGACCGCCTGCTCCGTCGACCCGAGCTCGGCCACCATCACGGGATCGCGGATGCCCGCGACGACGATCGTCCGGTAGGCGGCGAGCTCGGCGCCTTCGAGCTTGACCGTGTACGCCGGCGACGGGCGGAAGCGGCTCCCGCGCACCTCGACCGCGCGGTCGTTCACCTGGCGGAACGTGCAGGCCGATAGATCGGTGGTGCCGCCGGGGCCGGGCAGGAGATACGGGTGCGATTTCTCGTAGAGGGTGTGCGCGGCCACCGAGACCTCCGTGCACCGGCGGGCCGGGTTGAGCGGCTCCACCACGAAGCCGTCGCCGCGCAGGCGGCCGAACATCGCGTCTCCCGGAGCGCCGGGCTCGGCGCACAGCGCGCCGCACTCCAGGATCTTGCCCAGATGCCAGGCGGGCCCGGCGGGGAACCCTTTCCAGAGCGGGTACGCGGCGAAGCACGCGGGATCGTAGGCGCGCCCCGCGACGACGACGTGCGCGCCCGCCTCGAGCGCTCGGATGATCGGCTCGGCGCCCATCTGGGCCACGATGCGGGTGGCGCTGTCGATGGCCTTGTCCGTGAGCGGGGGAACGCCCCGGAGCGGCTCGATGCGGCCCGCCGCCAGCTCGTCCTTCAGGAACTCCTTGTCCAGCTCCGCGTGGATATAGGCGACTCGCCGCCGGTCGCCCCCCTCGCGAATCAGCTCCTCGAGGATCGCGCGGGTCCACGCCAGGTGCACGGCCGCGCCCGAGCCACCGGCGGAGCCCACGATCACGGGCGCCTCGACTTCGAGACCGCCCCTGAGCATGACGCCCAGGTCCTTCTTGGTGGCCGCGCGGCTGACGATGCCGACGCCGGCGCCGAGCTTGTGGGGACCGCCGTCCGTGGAGCCGGCGTCGGCCCCGATGACGTGCGGCCGGCGGGCGAGTCCCGCCTGGAAGGACTCCGCGGGGAACCCGTAGCCGAGCATTCCGAGCGGCGAGAGGATCCGGCACTCATCCATGGTCGTACCTCAGCAGTCCGGCCGGCGCAGGACCGCGGGATCGATCTTCCGGGGGACGAAGCACCCGTCGCCGAGGCGGCCCAGGAGCGTTCCGTGGTCCGCGATCACCTTGCCGCGGAGGATCGTCGTGACCGGCCAGCCGGACACCGTCCACCCCTCCCACGGGCTGTAATCGGCGACGTGGAAGTCCGCTCGCGTGAGGGTCTTTCGCACGGTGGGGTCGATGAAGACGAGGTCCGCGTCGCTGCCCGGCGCGATGAGGCCCTTCTTCGGGTAGAGGCCGAAGATCCGGGCGGCGTTGGTGGCCGTGATGTCGGCGAACCGCGGGAGGGACATCCCGCGCTTGACCACGCCCTCGGTGTACGCGATGCCCATCCGCGCCTCGGCCCCGACGTTGCCGCCGGTCACGTCCTCGATGGTCGAGCCTCGCAGCTTGACCGCCAGCGGCGTCGGGTACTCGTCGGTGGCCAGCGTCGACACGCCGTCGCGCAGGAGACCGGCCCAGAGGGCCTCCTGGTCCTCGGGGAGCTTGAGCGACGGGTAGGTGTGCGAGCAGAAGCCGCGCGGCGTCTTGTAGTACTCCGCGTTGAAGCACGCGTACTGGTGCAGGGTCTCGGCGTAGATCGGCAGCCCGGTCGCGCGCGCCTCGGCCACCGCGTCCACACCCTCGCGGGCGGACGTGTGCACGAAGTAGACGGCCGCCCCGGTGGCGCGGGCGAGGGCGATCGTGCGACGGAAGGAGAGGAGCTCGGAGAGCTTGTTGTGCACGAGGTGGAGGTTCGTTCCCTCCATCCGCCCCTCGGCGCGGAAGCGCTCGTAGTTGAACTGTACGAGGTCCTCGTCCTCCGCGTGGACCGCCACGATCCCGCCGTGTCGGGCCGCCTGCTCCATCGCGAGCTGGATCCGCCCGAAGTCGAGCCGGTTCCCCTGCCGCTTGGGATGGGGCGGGAGGATGTTGGTCGTGAACACCTTCAGGCTGGGGAAGCCGGCCTGGATGGCCTCGGGAATCTGCTCGAAGACGCGGAGGGGCAGGGCTCCGGCGAGCGTGACGTGGAACGAGTAGTCCACGTGCGAGCTCGCCTTCCATCGCGCGCAGCGCTGCTCGATGGCGCCCGGGATGTCGCCGCCCGGACGCACGTAGCAGAAGTCGATGTGGGTGGTGGTGCCGCCGTGCGCCATCCCGCGCGTGTCGTCCTCCGGCCCCAGCGTCAGGCCCGGCTCGTCGGGGTGGCTCAAGATCGGATGCGCGAGGTGCGCGTGAGGCTCGACGCCGCCCGGGACCACGAGCTTCCCGGCCGCGTCCAGGACCCGCGCGCCTTCGACGGGCAGGGTCCCCGGAGAGGCCACCGCGACGATCGTCTCCCCCCGGATGCCGATGTCCCAGGAGCCCACACCCGCGGGCGTCACCACGGTGCCGTTCGTGACGACGAGGTCGAGCACGGCCCGAGCGTAGCCGAGGGGCCCCGTGCGGTCAACAGGCGGCGCCCTGGTGCCGTGCGACCTGGCGTCCTGGCGCCGGGCGACCTTTCGGCGGAATCGCGAGCCGACTCTTCCCGGCTACAGGCCGAGGTACGCGCGTCTCACGTGCGGGTCGTCCAGCAGCTGCACGCCGCTTCCGACGAGGACGACGCGCCCGTTCTCGAGCACGTACCCTCTCCGCGACGCGGCCAGCGCCTGCCGGGTGTTCTGCTCCACGAGCAAGACCGTCGTCCCCGCCCGATTGACCTCCCGCACGACGCGGAAGATTTCCCGGGTGACGATGGGCGCCAGCCCGAGCGACGGCTCATCCAGCATGAGGAGGGTGGGCAGCGCCATCAGCGCGCGGCCGATCGCGAGCATCTGCTGCTCCCCGCCCGACAGCGTGCCCGCCGACTGACGTCTCCGCTCCTGGAGCCGCGGGAAGATCTCGAGCACGCGCTCGAGGCTCTCCCGGCGGCGCGCCCGGGCCCGGGCGGTATACGAGCCCAGCTCCAGGTTTTCGAGGACGGTGAGCGACGGGAATATCTTCCGGCCCTCGGCCACGTGCACGACGCCACGCTCGACCACCGCGTGGCACGCGAGCCCGTCGAGGCGCTGTCCCTGGAACCTGATCTCCCCGGCGCGCGGTCGCACGAGGCCGGAGATCGCGCGAAGCATCGTCGTCTTCCCCGCGCCGTTGGCCCCGACGACCGCCACGATCTCGCCCGGCTCGACCGTCAGCGAGAGCCCCCTGAGCGCCAGGAGGTCGCCGTACCCGGCGTCGACGCCCGACAGCTCGAGCAGGCTCACGGCGCCGTCTCCTCCGAGCCGAGGTACGCCGCCACCACCCGGGGGTCTCGCGCCACCGCGTCGGGCGCGCCCTCCGCGATCCGCTCGCCGTGGTGGAGCACGACGAGGCGGTGGGAGAGCGCCATGGCCGCCTGCATGACGTGCTCGATGATGAGCAGGCTCACCCCGCGCGCGTGGATGTTCCGGATCAGGCCGATGACGTGCTCGATCTCGGCGGGGTTCAGCCCCGCCATGACCTCGTCGAGCAGCAGCAGCTCGGGCCCGGTCGCGAGCGCGCGCGCCAGCTCCAGTCGCTTCCGTTGCGCGAGGGTCAGGTGGCGGGCGGGCGCGTCGCGCGTGCCGCCGAGCCCGACGAACTCCAGAACCTCGCTCGCGAGGCGCCGGGCGTGCTCGACGTCGCCGGTGCGGTTGAAGGCGCCGATCATCACGTTCTCGAGGGCGGACAGCTCCGCGAACGGCTGAACGATCTGGAACGTCCGCGCGAGCCCGAGGCGGCAGATCTGGTGGGGTCTCCGGCCGAGCAGGGAATGCCCTTTGAAGCGGATCGTGCCGCCGGTCGGCGTGTGGAAGCCCGAGATCAGGTGAAAGACGGTGGTCTTGCCGGCGCCGTTGGGCCCGATGAGCCCGACGATCTCGTTGGCCCGGACCGTGAGATCGAGGCGATCGACGGCGAGCAGCCCGCCGAACCGCTTGGTCAGCCGCTCGACCTCGAGGAGGATCATGCCCGGCGCCGCCGGAGCCAGCCCATCAGGCCCCGGGGGAGGAAGGAGACCACGAGGACCAGGGTGAGGCCGTAGAGCATGACGTCCGCGCCCGCCCGGCCCCGCAGGGCGGCGCGCGTCGCCTCGGAGACGGGCGTCAGGACGAACGAGCCCAGGAGCGGGCCGAGCACGGTGCCCGTCCCCCCCACGATCGGCGGCAGCAGCCCCTGGATCGACAAGAGGAAGAGCCCGGGGGCCGAGCCGCGATCGGGGATGACGAGCCCGAGCGACGAGCCGACCGCCTTCCAGTTCACCGCCACCACGCGGAGCATCTCGGCGAAGGCCAGCGTCGCCAGGGAGAAGTACGGCCCCCGCAGCCCGTACCGGAACGAGAGCGCGCCCACGAAGATCAATCCGGCGACGTAGCGCGAGAGGAGGAGCACGACGCGGGAGAGCGGCTTGGTGAAGAGCGTGTCGGCCGCACCCTTCTCGAGCATCCGCGGAACGAAGAAGGCCGTGGCCGCGATGCAGAACAGGATGCCGAGTCCGCCGGCGAGCCCCTGGACGATCGCGGTCTGCACGCCCTGGATCACGTAGACGTTCAGGTCCTTCACGTGGGGCACGGGAGCGCTGACCGTGTCGAAGAGAGCCGCGTACGTGATCGACTTCCACCCGAAGAGGATGTGGATGCCGTCCTCGCGGAACCCGATCAGGAACGCCGGCGCGATCAGCGTGATCGACGCGAGGACGAGCAGGCGGAAGACCTTGTTGTCCATCACCTGGCTGAAGGCGTCCTGCAGCAAGGCTCGTGCGACGACTCGCTTCATCCCTGTTCTCCCGACACGAGGTGGATGAACGATTCCTCGAGCGTCAACCGTCGTTGGGTGATCTCGCGGATGCCGACCGCCGCCGCCCTCAGACGATCGATCGCCTGGTCGAGCTCGCTCTCCGTCACCTTGAGCTCGAAACCGCCCGCCGTCGCACCGAATCCGGTCCCGATTCCGGCCATCAGGGTCGCGAGGTCGGCGCGCTTGTCGCGCAGCTCGAACTGCACCTTGCCCGTCCGCGGCGTGAGCTCGTCGACCGAACCTTCGCGGATCAGTCTTCCCTTGGACATGATCGCCACGCGGTCGCAGACGAGCTCGACCTCGGTGAGGAGGTGTGAGTTGAGGAAGACCGTCACGCCGCGCGAGCGCAGGTCGCGGATGACCTCGCGCACGTCGTGCCGGCCGACCGGGTCGAGCGCGCTCGTCGGCTCGTCGAGCAGGACCAGCTCCGGCTCGCCGAGGAGCGCGACGGCGAGGCCGAGGCGCTGCTGCATCCCCTTGGAGAACGTTCCCACGCGGCCGTCCTCGCGGCCGTCGAGTCCCACCGTCACGAGCGCCGCGCCGATCGCGCGGGGCCAGCCGTCGCGCGGCATCGCCACGAGGGCGCAGTGGAGCGCGAGCACCTCGCGC
>JACQCN010000431.1 GCA_016201575.1 Candidatus Rokuibacteriota bacterium
CCGGGAAGAGGCCGCGGGCCCGCGCCGCGAGGATCAGCGGCCCGAGAGCCTGGACGCCGTACGGACCGTGCTCCATGTCGAGGATGACGGCGTCGAAGCCGGCGAGACCGATCATCTCCACCACCTCGACCGACGCGATGATCGAGAAGGTGGCCAGCAGGGGCGGGCCGCGACGCAGACGATCTCGGAGCGAAAGCGGCCGGTCCGTCATGGCCCGTTGGATACGGCCTTTCGGCCACCGTGTCAAGGCGCGGCGGCGTGCGACCTTCAGGAGGGCTCGGCGAGTTCCTCCGAGACGTCGGTGAAGAGAACCCAGTCGTCCGGGGGATCACCGGCGGGGCGGACGCCGACGGCGGACCCGACCGTGCGCCCCCGGCTCGGCGAGAACCACTCCCACTGGCCCGGCGGCGTTCCCGTTGTCGCCGCCTCGCCCATCTCGGGCCCGGACAGCCCCTCCTGCGCGCGCTCGGTCTTTCTCCGGAGCTTGGCCTCTTGCTTGATCCGGCGGGACTCCTGCTTGCGACGCCGTTCGAACCCGTAGTTTCGACGCTGACTCATCGGCAGCCTCGGCGGCACGCGGGCCGCTTTTCCTCTTTCATCCGTTCCCTCGTGCCCGCTGGGACGCTCCTACGGGACGCGCCAGGCGCGACACGGATCGCCGGTCAATCTCGCCGCGCGCGGCCTGATCGCGCCTCGAGTTCGGCGAGCCGAACCTGCCCGTCCGCCTCGGCGGCGCTTCGGATCTGGAACTGGGTCCGTGACTCCTCGACGACACCGCCGCCGTCACGGATGACCCAGCTCCACCACGTCACGCGGCCCTGCACGGCGATGACGTCGAGGGTCATTGCTCGCCCTCATCGCCCCGTCGAGAGCGGCGGGCGATCTCGGCCTGGAAGAGATCCAGGGTCAGTGGACAGGGTGGGAGGTTGCTGTCGACGTACTGGCAGTCCATCTCACTGCATTGCACGAAGAGATCACCGCGGCCATCGAACCGCCGGCGCCGAGCGAGCAGGACGGAAACGGCCTCCGAGACCGTGGTGCAGTAGAACGGCTTCTTCGGGGCGGGCTGGCCCATCACGTGCGCTCTCGGCGGCGGGACTCATCGGTCATCGCGGACTCCTGTTCCGGTCGACGTCCCGTGCCGGGCGTCACCCTGGATGTCGTACTCGAAGGCGTCGGCGACCCCCCGGGGAGAGCGGTGAACACCATTACTCTCGCACGAAATGCCATACGAAGCAAATATATACTATGTAAACTATATCTTATATAAGATATGGGGAGCCCGCGAGGGGGTGGGAATGGTCGACGACAAGGTGGGGGTGTTGCTCATCCTTCCGCAGGACGTCCTCGACGGAGCCCGGGTGCTGGCCGGCGCGCTGACGACCAGGTTCAAGCTGCCGGTCAGCCTGCAGATCGTCCTCCGGGCGCTCATCGAAGAGGGGCTCGGACGGGCCGACGACCGCCGGTTGCTCGCGAATGTCGAGAGCCAGGCGCAGGCGGTGCGGCGCGCCAGGAGCTCGGGCCGCAAGGGCGACCGGTCGCCGCCGCCGCGGCGCGATGGGCGGCCGGGGAGGGCCCGCGCCGCCCGGGTCCGCCAGCGCGAGAGACGGGGGGCATGAGGCGGGTCTGAAGGGGGTGGGCGATTCGATGCCCGGGGCCGCGGTGCCCTCCGCCGCGCGTAGCGTCAACCGAGAAGAGGAGATCGTGTGTCAGTCCAGTTCTTCATCGTGCCGCTGGTCGCCGTCGCCCTTACTCAGGTCGCCGTCATCGCGACGTCCGTGTATCTGCACCGCGGACTCGCGCATCAGGCGCTCCGGGTACATCCGATCGCCGGCATCGTCTTTCGGACGGTGCTCTGGCTGACCACCGGGCAGCGGCGGCGGGAGTGGGTGGCCGTCCATCGGAAGCATCACGCCTTCACGGATCGGGAGGGGGATCCGCACAGCCCCCGGGTGCTGGGCTTCTGGCGGGTCCAGGTCCTGAACGTGTACTACTATGTCCGCGAAGCGAGGAACGGCGAGACTATCCGGCGCTTCGCCCCTGACGTCATCGAGGATCGAGCCGATCGCCTCCTGTTCTCGTGGGGATGGGGCGGTCTCAGCGTGGGGATGGTCCTCCTGTGCCTCGTGCTCGGCTTCTGGCCGGGCGTCATCGCCGGAGTGGGGCACGCCCTGCTGTACGTCTTCGTGCTGGCTCCGTCGATCAACGGACTGGGACACTGGAGGGGGACGCAGAACTTCGAGAACACCGCCTACAACTCCGCGTGGCGGGCGTGGATCACCGGCGGCGAAAGCCTCCACAACAACCATCACGCCCATCCGCGGGCGCCGCAGTTCAGCGCCCGCTTCGGCGAGTTCGATCCGTCCTGGCTGCTGATTCGCGCGCTCGTCGCCGCGGGCCTCGTCACGATCGGCCGCTCGGCGGCGAAGGCGCGCGGGGACATGCGGCGGCGTGTCGCTGGCGAGAGCGACGAGACGCTGGCCGCCCCCGCGCTCGCGGGCGCCAGATCGGAGGACCTCGTTGAAGGTTGAGGTGTTCGACAATCAGGTCGAGGCCGCGCTCAAGGCGCTCAAGAAGCAGATGCTGAAAGAGGGCGTCTTCCAGGAGATGAAGCGGCGGGCCCGC
>JACQCN010000034.1 GCA_016201575.1 Candidatus Rokuibacteriota bacterium
TCGTGGTCATCATCGACGACGCCGCCCGCGAGATCGCGCAGCCCGAGCCCTCGAAGGCGATGTCGCGGATGAGGCCGCCCTCGACGTCCACGTAGACGCGGACCTGGTCGCCACAGAGCGGATTGTACCCCTCGGCGGTGCGGTTCGCGCCCTCCAGCCGCCGGAAGTTGCGCGGCTTCCGGTTGTGGTCGAGGATCACCTGCTGGTACAGCTCGCGCAGCTCGGACATCAGCCGAAGATCCCCCTCACCTCGTGGAGCGCCGCCACCAGCGCGTCCAGCTCCTCGCGGGTGTTGTAGAAGGCCAGGGAGGCGCGGACCGTCGCCGGCACCCCGAACCGCTGCATGATCGGCATCGCGCAGTGGTGGCCGGCGCGGACGGCCACGCCCGCGTGGTCGAGGATGGTGCCGACGTCGTGGGCGTGGACGCCGTCGAGGACGAAGGAGAGCACGCTCGCCTTCTCCTTCGCGGTGCCGATGATCCGGAGCCCGGGGACGGCGCGCAGCGCCTCGGTGCCGTAGGCGAGCAGGTCCTGCTCGTAGGCGGCCACCCGCTCCAGGCCGAGCCCGCTCAGGTAGTCGAGGGCCACGCCGAGGCCGATGACGCCCGCGATGTGGGGCGTGCCCGCCTCGAACTTGTAGGGCAGCGCGTTGTAGGTCGTCTTCTCGAACGTGACCGAGGCGATCATGTCACCGCCGCCCTGCCACGGGGGCATGCGCTCGAGCCGCCCCGCCTTGCCGTAGAGGACGCCGATGCCCGTGGGCCCGAGCGTCTTGTGGCCGGAGAAGACGTAGAAGTCGCAGTCGAGGTCCCGCACGTCCACCCGCAGGTGGGGCGCGGCCTGGGCGCCGTCGACCAGCACGGGCACGCCGCGGGCGTGGGCCAGCTCGATCAGGCCCTTCACGGGGTTCACGGTGCCGAGCGCGTTCGAGATGTGGGCCACGGCCACCAGCTTCGTCCGCTCCGTCAAGAGCCGGGCGTACTCGTCGAGCCGCAGCTCGCCGGCGTCGTCGATGGGGACGACCCGCAGGACCGCCCCCTTCTCCGCGCAGAGCATCTGCCAGGGCACGATGTTCGAGTGGTGCTCCATCGCCGAGATGACGATCTCGTCGCCGGCGCCCACGGACGCCCGCCCGTAGCTCTGGGCCACCAGGTTGATGCCCTCGGTGGTCCCGCGCACGAACACGATCTCCCGCGACTCGGCGGCGTTCAGGAAGCGCTGGACCCGGGCGCGCGCGCCCTCGTAGGCCTGGGTGGCCTGCTCGCTCAGGAGGTGGACGCCCCGGTGCACGTTCGAGTTCTCGAGCGCGTAGTACGCGGTGATCGCGTCGATCACCACCTGGGGCTTCTGGCTGGTGGCCGCGTTGTCCAGGTACACCAGGGGCTTGCCGTGCACCTGCTGGTGCAGCGCGGGGAAGTCCTTGCGGATCCGCTCCACGTCCCAAAGGGCGCCCGCCCCCTCCGGAGCTCTCGCGTCTCGGGCCGTGATCATCGCGTCTCCTTCGCGCGGGCGTCGCGCAGGCGCGCCATCAGCAGGGCGTCGAGCCGGGCGCGGAGCGGCTCGACCGCGATCCGGGCCAGAACGTCGCTCACGAAACCGTAGGTGAGGAGCGTGCGGGCGGCCGTCTCGCCGAGCCCGCGGCTGCGGAGATAGAAGACGGCGTCCTCGCCGAGCCGGCCCACCGCGGCGCCGTGGGTGCACTTGACGTCGTCCGCGAAGATCTCGAGCTGCGGCTTGGTGTCCACCTCCGCGCTTTCGGAGAGGAGCAGGTTCTTGTTCGTCTGGTGGGCGTCCGTGCGCTGGGCGTCGGGGCGGACGATCACGCGCCCGTTGAACACCGCGCGCGACGCCCCGTCCAGCACGCCCTTGTAGAGCTGGCGGCTCGTGCAGCGGGGCCGGGCGTGGTCGATCAGCGTGTGGTTGTCCACGTGCTGGCGGTCGCCGACCACGTAGAGCCCGTCCAGCTCGCAGCTCGCGCCCTCGGCGTCGAACCGCACGTTGAGGTCGTGGCGGGCGAGCCGGCCGCCGAGCGAGACCGAGCCGGACGTGAACCGGCTGTCGCGGGCCTGGCGCACCTCGGTGGTGCCGACGTGGAAGCCCCGCCGGCTCTCCTGCTGGACCCGGTAGTGCTCGACGATCGCGCCCTCGCCCGCAACCACCTCCGTCACCGCGTTGGTGAGGTACGTGTCGTCGCCCACGGCGACGTAGTGCTCGACGATGGTCGCCCGGCTCTCCCGCTCGGCGACCACGAGGTTCCGGGGCTGGCTCAGCACGGGCGCGGCCGGCACCGCCGCCACGAAGAGCAGGTGGATCGGCTCCTCGACGCGCGTGCCGGGCGCCAGGTGCACGAACGCGCCGTCCTGGGCGAAGGCCGCGCTGAGCGCGGTGAACCCGTTGCGCGCCCAGTCACCGTGGCGCGCCAGGTGGCGCTCGACCGCGGCCGCGTCGGTGACGAGCGCCTCGGCCAGGCTCGTCACCCGTACGCCGGACGGCGGCGAGGCGGGCGACGAGAGCTTCGCCGAGTAGCGGCCGTTGACGAAGACCAGCCGCGGGCCGGGCGTGGCGAACGCGAACGGCTCGAGCGCCTCGGCGCCCGGACCGGCGGGCGCCTCGGCGAGGACGGGCGGGAACGCGATCGCCGCGATGGCCGCCACGTTCGTGTACTTCCAGTCTTCCAGCCGCACCGTGGGGAAGCCGATCTCGGCGAAGCGGTCGATCGCCGATCGCCGGATCCGGTGGAGCCAGGCGGGGGCGGCGGTGCCGGCGCGCTCGAGCGCCGCGAAGCCGGCGAGGTAGGTGTCCTTGGGAGTCGCGACCATGCTCATCGCCGGTTACCCCTAGGCGCGCGCGGGCTGGACGGCGCCGGCGTCCTCCCGGATCCAGTCGTAGCCCTTGGCTTCCAGCTCGAGGGCCAGGTCCTTGCCGCCCGACCTGACGATGCGCCCGCCGACCAGCACGTGGACGCGGTCCGGCGTGACGTAGCTCAGGATGCGCTGGTAGTGCGTGACCAGCAGTATCGCGTTGTCGGGCGTGCGGAGGCTGTTGATGCCGTTGGCCACGATCTTGAGCGCGTCGATGTCGAGGCCCGAGTCGGTCTCGTCGAGGATGGCGAGCTTCGGCTGCAGCAGCGCCATCTGGAGGATCTCGTTCCGCTTCTTCTCGCCCCCCGAGAAGCCCTCGTTGACCGCCCGGCTGACGAAGCTCTGGTCCATCTCCACGAGCGCGAGCTTCTCCCGGAGCAGCTCGAGGAACTCCATCGCGTCGAGCTCGTCGAGCCCCTGGCGCGTGCGCACCTCGTTGACGGCGGCCTTGAGGAACTGGGCATTGCTCACGCCCGGGATCTCGATCGGGTACTGGAAGGCCAGGAACACGCCCGCGCGCGCCCGCTCCTCGGGCGGCATCTCCAGCAGGTTCCGCCCCTCGTAGACCACCTCGCCCCGGGTGACGGCGAAGGCGGGGTGCCCGGCCAGCACCTGGGCCAGCGTGCTCTTGCCCGACCCGTTCGGGCCCATGACGGCGTGGATCTCACCGGCCTTCACCTCGAGGTCGATGCCCCGGAGGATGTCCTTGCCCTCCACGCCGGCGTGCAGGTACCGAATGCTCAGCATGTCGTCTGTCCTTCCTCCGCGCACCGCCTAGCCGACGCCTCCTTCGAGGCTCACGCCGAGCAGCTTGGAGGCCTCCACGGCGAACTCCATCGGCAGGTTCTTGAAGACTTCCTTGCAGAAGCCGTTGACGATCATCGACACCGCGTTCTCGCTCGAGAGCCCGCGCTGCTTGCAGTAGAAGAGCTGCTCCTCGCTGATCTTGGCGGTCGACGCCTCGTGCTCCACGCTGGCGGTGGCGTTGGCCACCTCGATGTAGGGCACCGTGTGGGCGCCGCACCGATCGCCCAGGAGCAGCGAGTCGCACTGGGTGCGGTTGCGCGCGCTCGACGCCCGCGGCCGCACCTTGACCAGCCCGCGGTAGGTCTGGTTGCCGTGGCCGGCCGAGATGCCCTTGGAGATGATCGTGCTCCGGGTGTTCTTCCCGATGTGGATCATCTTGGTGCCGGTGTCGGCCTGCTGGTGGTTGTTCACGAGCGCGACCGAGTAGAACTCGCCGACCGAGTCGTCGCCCTGCAGGATCACGCTCGGGTACTTCCACGTGATGGCCGAGCCCGTCTCCACCTGCGTCCAGGAGATCTTGGCGCCGCGGCCCGCGCACTTGCCGCGCTTGGTCACGAAGTTGTAGATGCCGCCCCGGCCCTCGCGGTCGCCGGCGTACCAATTCTGCACCGTCGAGTACCTGATCTGGGCGCCCTCCAGCGCGACCAGCTCGACCACGGCGGCGTGGAGCTGGTTCTCGTCGCGCCGGGGCGCCGTGCAGCCCTCGAGGTAGCTCACGTAGCTGCCCTCGTCGGCGACGATCAGCGTGCGCTCGAACTGGCCCGACCCCGCGGTGTTGATGCGGAAGTAGGTCGACAGCTCCATGGGGCAGCGCACGCCCTTGGGGACGTAGCAGAACGAGCCGTCGCTGAAGACGGCGGAGTTCAGCGTGGCGAAGAAGTTGTCCGTGTACGGCACCACCGAGCCCAGGTACTTCTCCACGAGGTCGGGGTGGTTCTGCACCGCCTCCGAGAACGAGCAGAAGACGATCCCCAGCTCGGCCAGCTTCTCCTTGAAGGTGGTGGCCACCGAGACGCTGTCGAAGACCGCGTCGACGGCGACGCCGGTCAGCCGCTTCTGCTCGCTGAGCGGGATGCCGAGCTTCTCGAAGGTCTCGAGGAGCTTGGGATCGACCTCGTCGAGGCGGCCGGGCGCCGCCGTCTGCTTCGGGGCCGAGTAGTAGACGATCGACTGGTAGTCGATGGGCGCGTAGGTCACGTTGGCCCACTTGGGCTCACCCGCCGCCAGGCCCATCTTCAGCCAGTGCCGAAAGGCCCGCAGCCGCCACTCCAGCATGAACTCGGGCTCGCGCTTCTTGGCCGAGATCAGCCGGACGACGTCCTCGTCGAGGCCCGGCGGGACCTGGTCCGCCTCGATGTCAGTGACGAACCCGTACTCGTACTCGCGGTTGACCAGGGCCTCGACCGTCTTCGCCGTCGTGCTCATAGTGACTCCCGGCCGGTTGCCGAAAGAGGCCCATCTGCTTCGTTGGCTCGGTCGCTCCTCCCTGCGACGTACAACCTACTCGGGCCTCGCCTGGCGGCGGTCGTCCCGCCGACGCCGCTCAGCTCGAACACCCACGTACGTCTCAGTCGTCGCGATCCACTCGGGCCTCGCCTCGCGACGGGCCCCGTGCCGACGTCGCCCGGCTCGAACCCCCGCGCCGCCTCGCATCTGGGCCTCTGTCGGCAACCGGCCACGTTTTTCAGTCTCCGCAGCGCGGGCTCATGCCGAGAAGGACGTGCCGCACCCGCACGTCGACTTCGCGTTCGGGTTGGTGAAGGTGAAGCCGGCCGTCAGCCCCTGCTTCACGTAGTCGAGCGTGGTGACGTTCAGGTACAGGTAGCTCTTGGCGTCGCACACCACCGTGACGCCGTCGATCTCCAGCTTCCGATCGTGAGGGCGCGGCTCGTTGTCGAACTCGAGCACGTAGGACATGCCCGAGCACCCGCCGCCCTTCACGCCCATGCGGAGGAACACGTCGTCCCCCAGGCTCTGCGCGCGCTTCATCTCCTTCACCTGCTTGATCGCCGCCTCCGACAGTTGGATCGCCATAGGTGCTCCCGCTCCGTTTTTCCTAGCCTCTCAGCGAGAGGACTTCGGGGACGTCCTGGCCCATCAGCTCGGCGATGCTCATCGTGTCCAGGAGCTGGCCGATCGCCGCCTGGATCTTCTGGACCGGCCGGCGCAGGCTGCACCGCGGCATCTGCGGGCAATCGCTCTCGTCGGCGTAGCAGCTGACGATGTTGATGGGCCCCTCGAGCGCCCGGACCACCTGCCCGACCGTGATCTCCTCGGGGTGAGCCGCCAGCCGGTAGCCGCCCTTGGGACCGTTGTGGCTGACGATCAGCCCGCGCTTGGCCAGCCGCTGCAGGATCTTGGCGAGGAGCTCGGTCGGGATGTTGAACTCCTCGGCGATCTGCTTGACCGACACGGGCCCGATCCCCTGGTGGGCGGCGACGAACTGCATCGCCAGGAGGCCGTAATCGAGGCGCTTCGTGAACCTGAGCATCGCATCAGGAAGGTTACACCATTCTCCGGCTATTGGCGACTACTTTAGTCGGAGCCAAGGAAGACAGCTAATTCAAGCTGTTGGGTCAGGGATGACCACGGGACCGCGAGCCCGGGCTCCCCAGGGGCGGGTGCCGGGCCGGGGTCAATCGATGCCGACGCCCGGCGCCAGCTCGGGACCGCGATTCAGGGCCACCGTCCGGTCGAGCTTTCCCATGGCCGCTCCCCTGTTCGTTCTCGTCACGCGGCGTCGTGAAAGATGATCCCGAGGCTGTAGCGAAGGCCGGAGCGGATCCGGCTGACCCCGTGGCGGAGATTCACGCGGTACGCCCCGCGCCTCCCCTGACCGGGACGGTGATGGACGGCGAAGATCACGGCGTCGCCCTGGCTCAGCGGCACCACTTCGCCTCGGGACTGCGCCCGCGGTCGTTGCTCGACGAGGAGGAACTCGCCGCCGGTGAAGTCCGCTCCCGGACGGCTCAGCAGCACCGTCGCCTGCAGGGGGAAGACCAGCTCCCCATAAAGGTCCTGGTGCAGGCAGTTGTAGTCGTCGGCCCGGTACCGGAGCATGAGCGGCGTGGGGCGCGGCTGGCCGGCCGCGTGGCAGCGGCGCAGGTACTCGTCGAGGGTCGGGGGGAACTCCCCGGGCCGCCCGAGCGACCGGCGCCAGCGGTCGGCGATCGTGACCAAAGGCGGGTACATCGACCGTCGCAGGCGCGCCACCAGGTCCGGCAGCGGGTAGCCGAAGTACTTGTACTCGCCGCGTCCAAAGCCGTGCCGCTCCATGACGATGCGGCTCCGGAAGCTCTCCTCGAGCGGGTAGAGCGCGACCAGGGACGCGCACTCCTCCGCGGTCAAGAGCGGCGTGGTCGCGGACCCGCCGGCGTCGAGCGCCGCCGAGATCGCGTCCCACCCGAGCGCGGCGACACGGTCGTCGATCACGCGCGGGCTCTCTCACCGGCTCCGCTTGCGCCCGGACGCCTCCGCGGCGCGCTTCGCCACGAAGTCCCGGGCCGAGCCGAGCATCGTCTCTTCGATGCTCAGCATCAGCATGAGGTCCGAAGCGATTCGCTTCCCGGCCTTGCGCGCGCGCGCCTCGGCGTCGGCGGTCAGCGACACCCGCTCCGGATGGTCGGGCTCTCCGGGGTGCCCGAGGGACGCGGCGAAGTCGTGCGGGCCGCCGGTGATGCCGGTCAGGCCGCGGACCTTCAGGATGGCGTCGAGGTTGCCGTAGCCCCTCTTCGACTCGATCTGCGCCAGGATGAGCGTGTTCCGGTTCGACCAGCGGGCGAACCCGAGCTTGCCGCCGTGCGCCTCGCCGAGCCTCACGCCGTCGTTGAACTCGGTCCCCCGGCCGCCGCCCCAGGAGCGCCGGCCGGCGGGCGGGAAGAGACACGCGTCCACGAGCCGCTGCGCCTCCTCGCCGGTCTCGATGTGCGGGCCGACGACTCCCTGGACGCCGCGGTCCAGCCACAGGTTGATCGTGCTGGGCGCGATGTCCGGCACGCGGGCCGTCACGGACATGCCGAACCCGTTGGCCACGCGGCACATCAGGTCCACGGACTCGGGCGTGAAGGCGCCGTGCTCGCCGTCGAGGTGGAGGGCGTCGAAGCCCGCCCGCGCCGCCAGCTCGACGAGCGAGGCCGAGGGAAACCCCAGCGCGAAGCTCAGCGCCTTGTGGCCCTTCCGGTTCTTCCGCAAGATCGTGTTCTCGATCACGGCCCCCTCCCTGGACAAAGACTCTCCCGAGTCTCGTATCGTGTGCCGTCCGGCCTTTGCTTGGCAAGGACGGCGAGGCCGGCCCGGTCGCCGGCTCGTCCGCGTCGAGCAGCGGGAGGGCCGAGGCCCAGGAGCGTGTCGGACTAACCTCTGTTCGAGCGCCGGCTCCGCCGGCGCAACTCGAGGGGGGGGAGGTTCGGAAGGGGGGCGGAGCCCCCCTCCGAGTCTGCTAACGGGCGGGAAACGCGTCGGCCTTCAGATGCTGCAGCCGCTCGATGCCTGCCTGCAGCCGCTGTATCTGGCTGACCAGCCGGCGCACCGCTTCGACTTCCCGTCGGAGCTCGGTCACCTCGTCGTCGCGCTCGCGATGTCGCTCCATGCATTCATCGTAGTGCGGGGCCCCCCGAAACCGGGAGAAAAAAGGACCTATAGGAGCACCGCCTTGAGCCCTTCCCGCGTGGCCCTCCCGGCGCCGCTCCCGCCCCACGGCGGCCGCCGCCCCGGCCGGTTCCTCCGCGGACGGCTTGCGCCGACGCGAAGGGATCGTCTACGCTTGCGCCATCATGGCGTGGTCGAATCGCCGGCGCTGAGGGCGCGCTCGTGAAGTTCGGCATCTTCTACGAGCACCAGATCCCGCGGCCCTGGTCGGGGCGAAGCGAGTACGAGGTCTTCCAGAACTCGCTCGCCCAGATCGAGCGGGCGGACCGGCTCGGCTACGACTACGCCTGGGTGGTCGAGCATCACTTCCTCGAGGAGTACTCGCACTCCTCCGCACCGGAAGTCTTCCTCGGCGCCGCCAGCCAGCGGACGACGCGCATCCGGCTCGGCCATGGCCGAGCGCGTCGCGACCCTCGACCTCCTCTCCGGCGGCCGCGTCGAGCTGGGCCTCGGCGAGGGCCAGGGGCCGGTCGAGCTGCATCCCTTCGGCCGCCGCGTCCGGGACAAGCGGGAGGTCTGGGAGGAGGCGGTCCAGGCGCTGATCCCGATGTTCACGCGCCAGTCGTGGGAGTGGCACGGCCGCTTCTTCGACTTCCCCGCCCGCAACGTGATCCCCAAGCCCTATCAGAAGCCGCACCCGCCGCTCTGGGTGGCCTGCTCGAACATCACCACGATCGGGAGCGCCGGCCGGTGGGGGATGGGCGCGCTCGGCTTCCAGTTCGTCTCGCCCGACGCCGCGCGCGCCTGGGTGAGCCAGTACTACCTCGAGATGACCCGGAACCTCGCCAAGCTCGCCGAGTACCCGACGAACGCAAACATCGCGATGGTGAGCGGCTTCATGTGCGCCGAGACCGACGAGGAGGCGCAGGCGAAGGCCGCGGGCTGGACGTTCTTCGTGTTCTGTCTGAGCCACTACGGCCGGCACGGCATCCCCGCGCCCGGCGACGGCAACATGTGGGAGCTCTACCGGGAGTGGCGCCACACGCCGAAGGCGCAGGAGACGCTGCGAAGGGGGCTCATCGGGTCTCCGGCCACGCTCCGGGCCCGGCTTCGGGAGTTCGAGGCCGCCCACGTCGATCAGGTGATCCTCCTCAACCAGGCCGGCCGCACGACGCACGAGGACATCTGCGCGAGCCTCGAGCTGTTCGCCCGCGAGGTGATGCCGGAGTTCCACGCGCGCGACGGCGAGCAGCAGCGCTGGAAGGCCGACGTCCTCGCGGGTCGGGTCGATCTCGAGGAGGTCGACACGACGGCCCACACCGTCTACGCCCACCAGAACGAGGACATCGTCCGGCTCACGCCCGAGGAGCTGAAGCGGAAGATGGCGGAGAAGGAGGCGGGTCGACGCTCGGATGCCTGATCCCCGACCATTCGCGGGCCTCGAAGTCGTGGAGTTCGGGCAGTTCATCGCCGTCCCCTACTGCGGCCAGCTCCTGGCCGACGGCGGCGCCCACGTGATCAAGGTCGAGTCGCTCGAGGGCGACCCCGTGCGGCGACTGGCGCCGCTCGCTCCCGGCGAGTCGCGGCTCTTCGTGTGCCGCAACCGCGGCAAGCACTCGCTTCCCCTCGACCTCAAGCACCCTTCGGCCGCGCGCGTCATCGACGCGCTCGTCACCCGCGCCGACGTGGTGCTCACGAATCTGCGGCCCGGGCTCGGCGCCGAGCTGGGCCTCGACGCGACGACGCTCCTGGCCCGGCATCCCCGGCTCGTCGTGGGCAACGTCACCGGCTTCGGGCCCCGCGGCCCGGACGCCGGGCTGGCCGCGATGGACCTCGTCATCCAGGCCCGCAGCGGGCTCATGGCCGCATCCGGCCGGGTGGCGGACGGCATCCCGATCCCGCCCGACCCGCCCATCGCCGACTACGTGTGCGCCATGACGCTCGCCTTCGGCATCGCGTCGGCGCTCCTGCGCCGGGCCGTCACCGGGCGCGGCGGCGAGGTCGAGGTCTCGCTGCTGATGGCGGCGCTGGTCCCGCAGAACAACGCGATGATCCGGGTGCACGAGGTGGACGGGCCCGCTCACGCCGGGGCGCTCGAGGCGCTCGCGCGGCTCAGGCAGGCCGGCGCGCCGTACGCCGAGCAGGTCGCCGTCACGCCCCAGTACCGCACGCCGGCGATGAGCGGCGTCTACTACCGGACCTACGCCACGAAGGACGCCGCGATCGCCGTGGCCTGCGTGAGCCCGGGGCTCCAGCGCGCCCTCATGCGGGCGGTGGGAATGACGGACGAGGCCCACGAGAAGCCTCTCGGGGATCCCGCGGCGGAGGCGCGCCACTACGCGGCCCTGCAGGCGCGCGTCGAGCCCGTGATCGCGTCCCGCGCCACCGCCGAGTGGAAGGCGACGTTCGACGCGCACGGGATCCCGGCGGCCGCCGTTAAGATCCCGCTCGAGCTGCTCGACGACGAGCAGGTGCTCGCGAACGGGATGCTCCACGACCTCGCGCATCCCGCCCTCGGACCCGTGCGCGTTCTCTCGACCCCGCTGCACCTGGACCGCGACGCCTTCGCGCCCGCCCCCGCCACGCCCCCGTTCGGCTCGGAAGCGCGGGACATCCTGCGCGCGCTGGGCTTCTCGGAGGTGGAGATCGACCGGTTCCTTACCGACGGCGTCACCCGCCGCCGTTACGAGTAGCCCGTTGGGAGACCACCATGCCGTCCTCATGGGCCTCGACGCCAGCGTCCACCCGTTCGCCGCTCATCCCGCCTACTGCGAGATCGGGCATCTGCCCCTGGCCGAGCGGGTGGCGCTCCTGGGGCAGCCCGAGCGGCAGCGGCGCCTCGTCGACGAGCGGCCGCGCGACGAGTTCAGCCAGTGGATGGACCGGGCCATCGCGCGGACCTTCGCGCTCGGGCGCCCGCCGGATTACGAGCCGGACCCGGCCACGAGCGTGACCGCCCGCGCGCGGGGGCAAGGCCGGAATGCCTACGAGCTCGTGCTGGAGCTCCTGCGGCAGGACGACGGCCGCGCGCTCCTCTACCATCCGTTCGAGAATTACAGCGGGGGCAGCCTCGACGTCGTGCGCGAGATGCTCCTCGACGAGGCCACCGTGCTCGGCCTCGGCGACGCCGGAGCCCACGTGGCCACCGTGTGCGACGCCAGCTCGCCGACCGCGCTGATCACCCACTGGGCGCGGGATCGGGTTCGCGGCGGGCGCCTGCCGCTCGAGTACCTCGTGCGCCGGCAGACCAGGGACGCCGCGCGGGCGGTGGGACTCCTCGATCGCGGCGTGCTGGCCGCCGGCTACAAGGGGGACATCACCGTGATCGACTTCGCCGCCCTGACGCTCGAGCGGCCGGAGCTCGCCTACGATCTCCCCGCGGGAGGCAAGCGCCTCGCCCAGCGCGCCCGGGGATACCGTCACACGGTGCTGAGCGGGGTCGAGGTGGCGCGCGACGACACGTCCACGGGCGCCCTTCCCGGCGTGGTCGTCCGCGGGACGCCGCCGGCGCCGGGGTGACGATCTAGCCGGATCAGCGCGGGCGCCGCTTACTCGTCGTCGCCCCGGCGCCGGCTCAGCGCCCGGCGCCGCCGCTTGCGCGCCTGGGCCTGCTTTCGCTTGCGCTTCACCGACGGCTTCTCGTAGCGGGCCCGCCGCTTCA
>JACQCN010000403.1 GCA_016201575.1 Candidatus Rokuibacteriota bacterium
GCGGTATCCGTTATAGTCGCGGTAGACATGGCTCACGTGACGACGCGGACGCTCCTGCTAGACATTATTATTCTCCTGGCGCTGCCGGGCCTGCCCGGAGCATCCGCGAGTTAGTCTCGAGCGTCGGATGCCGCGGGCGGGCTAGCCCGTGGCTCCCCGAAAACCAGGGCCACGGGAGTTCAACCCCGTGGCCCTTCGTTTTTGGGGGGAGCAGCAGGCAATGGTGCGAGGCGGAGCCGAGCGTTCCTCGGGGCAAGCGCCGTGATCGCGGCGCGAGCCGCAGCCGCAGGCCAGGCCGAAGCCGGGCTTCGGCGCGAGGCGTCCCCGGTGCTCCGTGCGGGTGGCCGGCGTTGACACTGATGCTCGCCATCTGTTAGTGTCAACAGACTTTTTTGACAACCCCAGGCGGGGAGCAACCCCCATGACGAAATACGTTTACTCCTTCGCGTCCGGCAAGGCGGAAGGCTCGTCTCTGATGCGCAACCTCTTGGGCGGCAAGGGGTGCGAGCTCGCGGAGATGACCAACCTCGGAATCCCGGTGCCGCCGGGGTTCACGATCACCACGCAAGCGTGGGCGCACTACAACCGCGGCGGCCGCACGCTTCCCGAGGGCCTGTGGGAGCAGGTGGACGCCGGCCTCGAGAAGCTCGAGCAGGACACGGGGCTCGGCTTCGGGGATCCCAAGCGCCCGCTGCTCGTCTCGGTGCGGTCGGGGGCGCGCGTCTCGATGCCCGGCATGATGGAGACCATCCTGAACCTCGGGCTCAACGACGTGACCGTCGAAGGACTGGCCGCCCGCACCCGGAACGATCGCTTCGCCTGGGACTGCTACCGGCGGTTCATCTCGATGTTCGGCAGCGTGGTGCTCGGCATCCGGCGCGAGGCGTTCGACGAGCACCTCGCCGCGGTGAAGGTCCGGCTGGGCGTGAAGACCGACCCCGAGGTGCCTGCCGAGGAGCTGCGCAAGCTGACGCAGACCTTCAAGGACGTGGTGAGCGGGCGCAGCGGCGCTCCCTTCCCGCAGGACCCCACGGAGCAGCTCCGCCTCGCCATCATGGCCGTGTTCGACTCCTGGTTCGCCAAGAAGGCCACCGAGTACCGGCGCATACACGGCATCCCCGCCGACTGGGGCACGGCCGTGACCGTGATGGCGATGGTCTTCGGCAACCTCGGCGAGGCGTCCGGGACCGGCGTCGGCTTCACGCGCGATCCACGGACGGGCGAGCGGCGCTTCTACGCGGAGTTCCTCGCCAACGCGCAAGGCGAGGACGTCGTGGCGGGCATCCGGACGCCGGACCGGATCGAGGCCCTGCGCGAGCGCATGCCGCGCATCTACGACGAGCTCCTCGCCATCGCCGAGCGGCTCGAGCGGCATTACAAGGACATGCAGGACATCGAGTTCACGGTCCAGGAGGGGACGCTGTACCTCCTGCAGACCCGGTCCGGCAAGCGCTCCGCGCGGGCCGCGGTGCGGGTGGCGGTCGATCTCGTCCACGAGAGCGTGATCGACCAGCACACGGCCCTGCTCCGGGTCCCGCCGCGCGAGCTCGGCAAGCTCTTTCGTCCCGTGCTCGACCCGAAGGACAAGGAGGGCGCGCTGGCGGAGAGCCGGCTGCTCGCCCGCGGGCTGGCCGCGGCGTCGGGCGGCGCGGTGGGACACGTGGTGTTCAGCGCGGATCGCGCCGTCGAGCTGGCGCGGGACGGCCAGCAGGTGATCCTCGTCCGGCCGGAGACGTCGCCCGAGGACGTCGCGGGCATGTACGCCTCCGAGGGCATCGTGACCGCGCGGGGTGGGCGCACCTCCCACGCCGCCGTCGTCGCCGTCGGCATGGGCAAGTCCTGCGTCGTCGGCGCCAGCGACGTGGTGGTGCACGAGGGGCGGGGCGCGTTCGAGGCGGGCGGCCGCATCGTGCGCGAAGGCGACATCATCTCGATCGACGGGGACACCGGCGAGGTCATCATCGACGCCGTGAAGCTGATCCCGCCGCCCCCCATCGAGGACGTGGTCAGGGAGTTCCTCGCGTGGGCGGACAAGTACCGGTCGCTCGGCGTGCGGGCCAACGCCGACACGCCGGAGGACGCCCGCAAGGCCCGGGAGTTCGGCGCGGAGGGGATCGGGCTCTGCCGCACCGAGCACATGTTCTTCAAGCCCGACCGGATCCCCATCGTCCGCGAGATGATCATGGCCGGCGACCCGGCCACGCGGCGGGCGACGGTGGCCAAGCTGCTCCCCTTCCAGCGCGACGACTTCATCGGGATCTTCCGCGCCATGGACGGCCTGCCCGTCACGATCCGGCTCCTCGACCCGCCGCTCCACGAGTTCCTGCCGAACTACGCCGAGCTTCTCGCCGACTACACGCGCC
>JACQCN010000404.1 GCA_016201575.1 Candidatus Rokuibacteriota bacterium
AGGCTGTCGGCGCGCAGCGACGAGATCGAGACCTCCACGCCGTACTCGTCGAGCATCTTCATGAGTTCGCCGATCCAGGGGTAGTCCGACACGCATGCCCCCACGAGCCCCACCCGCTTGGACTCCTTCGCGATCCGCGCCACCGACTCGCGCAACGCCTCCACGCTCCGGTGCCGTACCGGGCGGTAGATCTCGCCCTCGAGGCAGAACCGGCAGCCGCGCCCGCATCCCTTCCCCACCTCCAGCAGGGCCATGTGGCCGTACTCCGCGTTCGGCGTCTTGATGGTGGAGACCGTCTCGAAGGCGTCGACGTCGCGGAGGCGCCGCTTCACCACAGTGGCGGGCACCCCCGGGGCGGGGATGACTTCCTCCACGATGCCGTCGGGCCCGTAGCGGACGTCGTAGCGGCCCGGCAGGTAGATGCCCTCGATCCCGGCGAGCCGCCCGAGCAGCGCGTCGCGGTCGGTGCCGACTTCCCGGTACTGCGCCACCAGGTCGTGGATCAGCTCCTCGCCCTCACCCACCACGACGAAGTCCATGAAGGGCGCGATCGGTTCCGGGTTGGAGAAGGCGCAGACGCCCCCCATCAGGATCAGCGGGTGGTGAGGCTCGCGGTCGGCCGGGCGCAGAGGAATCCGGGCCATGTCGAGGAGCCGCAGCACGTTGATGAAGTCCCCCTCGTAGGTGACCGAGAAGCCGACGAGGTGGAAGTCCGTGAGGGCGCGGCCGGACTCGAGCGAGAGGGGCGGGGTGGCGGTCCGGCGGTGCTCGTCGAGGTCTGGCGGGTCGGGGAAGAAGACCCGCTCGCACACGACATCGGGGATCTGGTTGAGGTGCCAGTAGATCGTCTGGAACCCCAGGTTCGACATGCCGACGGCGTAGGTGTTCGGGTAGACCAGCGCGATGCGCAGGCGCCCGCCCCAGTCCTTCCGGATCGTCCCCTGCTCCTGGGACACCAGAACCTGCGCTTTTCTTTTTAATGTGGAGGACATACCCGACGGAGTCTACCACACGGGCCCCCCGTAGATCGGGGAACGGGGCCTCGACGGACCCTTCGCGCATCCTCCAGGATCACCGAGTGTTCGAGCGCCGGCTTTGCCGGCGCAACCTGTCCTGGGGGAGGCATCGGAGGGGGCCGTCGAGGCCCCCTCCGACTTGGCCTCAGGCGGCGACCCTGCGGTGAGAGCGCAGGTACAGGAGCCCCGCGACGGCCAGGCCGACGCCGGCGACGCTCGCGAGCTGGGGCACGCGGAAGGGGCCGAGCCAGAAGCTGTCGAGCCGGATCGACTCGATCAGGAAGCGCCCGACCGAGTACAGGCCGATGTAGACGAAGAAGACGGCCCCGGACCGCCCAACCAGCCGGCGGCGCAGCGCGATCAGGGCGACGAACACGCCCAGGTCCCAGAGCGACTCGTAGAGGAACGTCGGGTGGAAGTACTCGCTCGACGCGAACGGCAGCGGGCGGTTCTGCGCGGAGACGTAGAGCTTCCAGGGCAGGCTGGTCGGCGTCCCGAACGCCTCCTCGTTGAAGAAGTTGCCCCAGCGGCCGATCGCCTGCCCGATGGCGAGGCTCGGCGCCACCACGTCCAGGCAGCGGAGGATCGGGAGCCCCTCCCGGCGGCCGACCCACAGGCCCACCAGGATGCCGAGGATCAGGCCGCCGTGGATCGCGAGCCCGCCCTCCCAGACGGCCGGGATCTTGGAGAGATGCCGGCCGTAGTAGTCCCAGTTGAAGACGACCTCGTAGAGGCGGGCGCCGATCAGCCCCGCGATCACGGCCCACTGCCCCGCGTTGAGCAGCTTGTCCGGGTTGATGCCCTCGCGCTTGGCCTCGCGGTCGGCCAGCCAGAAGCCGACGAGGATCGCGGCGGCCATGAGGATCCCGTACCACCGGATCGTCAGCGGACCGACCTGAAACGCGATCGCCCCGGGGGACCGAAACATTCCACTGGAGTATACACGCCCCCGGAAGCCCGACCGCCCCGCGGCGGCGTCCGTATAATGAGAGCCGGACCGGCGAGGAGCCGCATGTCGTGAGGCCGAGCGAATCGAGCGTCGACACCCGGGAGTTCGTCCGGCAGCTCGCCGAGGAGAACCGGGCGTTCTGGCGGGACCGCGACGTGCGGCTCGAGCCCGTCGCGCCGCGCGAGGTCCTCGAGCGCCAGCTCCGCTACCGGATGCGCCAGGGCGTCTACAACGAGCTGCGCGCAGCCGAGCTGATCGCCGCCTGGATCCCCTCCGTCCGCGAGCGCGAGATCCGCGAGCTGCTGCCCCGCCAGCTCGACGACGAGCAGCGCCACTACCAGCTCCTGCGCCGGCGGCTGCTCGACCGCGGCGAGGACCCGGACGGCTACGAGCCGCTCCCGGAGTGGGAGGCGCTCTTCGACTGGCTCGTCGCGGCCCGGTCCCGCCCCACCATCGAAAAGCTGGCGATGTTCCAGTTCGCCGGCGAGACCCAGTCCTGCGAGGGGTTCGAGACGCTCATCCGCCTCGCGGAGCCGATCGATCCCGAGACGGCCGAGCTCTACCGCGCGCAGATCCTCCCCGACGAGTACCGCCACGCGGCGATCGGGCGCCACGCCCTGCTCGTCCTCGCGGACACGCCGGAGATTCGCGCGCGGGCGGCCGAGGCCGGCCGGGAGATGAACCGCCGCGTCGCCGAGGCGTACGCGTCGCACCGCCGGCGCGCCGACCGCGGCGGCTGATGCGCGCCATGCTCCTCCGCGCCCAGGCGCCGATCGCGGCGGCGCCGCTGGGGGCGGCCGAGCTGCCGGTCCCCGATCCCGGCCCGGGCGAGGTCCGCGTGCGCGTCCGCGCCTGCGGCACCTGCCGCACGGATCTCCACGTGATCGAGGGTGACCTGCCCGCGCGCCGGCTTCCCCTGATCCCCGGCCACCAGGTCGTCGGCGAGGTCGAGGCGCTCGGTCCCGGCTCCCGGCGCTTCCGCCCTCGCGACCGGGTCGGCATCGCCTGGCTGCGCCAGACCTGCGGGACGTGCCGCTTCTGCCTGACGGGCCGGGAGAACCTCTGCGCGGCCTCGAGCTACACGGGCTGGACCCACGACGGCGGCTACGCGCAGTACGCGACGGTGCCGGAAGACTTCGCTTACGCGCTGCCGCCGGCATTCGACGACGCCGAGGCGACGCCGCTCCTCTGCGCCGGGATCATCGGCTACCGCGCGCTCCGCCGCAGCCAGGTGCCCCGCGGCGGCCGGCTCGCGCTCTACGGCTTCGGCTCCTCGGCCCACGTGACGCTCCAGGTGGCGCGCGCGTGGGGCTGCGAGGTCTTCGTGGCGACGCGGGAAGCGTCGCACCGTGAGCTGGCGCGA
>JACQCN010000405.1 GCA_016201575.1 Candidatus Rokuibacteriota bacterium
CACGAAGAGCCGGGCGCCGCGCGCGGGCAGCGCGCGCACGCGGGGATCGTCGAGCGCCCGGACGGCGTCGTCGATCAGGTAGAGGTAGCAGTCGGCGCCGCGGTCGAGCGCGGCCTGCGCGAGGCCGACGGCGGTATCGAGATTGGGGTGCGCGGGCGGCGTGGACAGCATGAGCCCGAGCTTTTTCTTCGCGAGCTCCATCGCGGGGCGAGCGTAGCATTCTGAAGGTGAGGGGAGCAACCCGATGACCCGGCGCGTGTACCTGGACCACAACGCCTCGACGCCCGTTCACCCCGAGGTGATCGAGGCGATGCTGCCGTACCTCGGCGAGCGCTACGGCAACCCGTCGAGCATCCACGCCTTCGGGCAGGAGGCCCGGGACGGCCTGGAGACGGCGCGCGAGCGGATCGCGCGCTTCCTGCGCGTGGGCAAGGACGAGATCGTCTTCACCTCGGGCGGGACGGAGTCCGACAACCTGGCCGTCAAGGGCGTGGCCGCCGCCCGGGGAAGCGGGCACATCGTCACCTCGCGGATCGAGCACCACGCGGTCCTCCGGACGTGCCAGACCCTCGAGCGCCAGGGCTTCGCGGTGACCTACCTGCCCGTGGACGAGCACGGCCTCGTCGATCCGGACGACGTGCGCCGGGCGATCCGCCCCGACACGATCCTCGTCACGGTCATGCACGCCAACAGCGAGGTCGGGACCATCGAGCCGATCGAGGAGATCGGCCGCGTCGTCCGCGAGCGCGGGATCCCCTTCCACGTGGACGGCGTGCAGACCTTCGGGAAGGTCCCGGTCGACGTCGAGGGCTCCGGCATCGACCTGCTCTCCTTCTCGAGCCACAAGATCTACGGGCCCAAGGGCGTGGCGGGGCTCTACGTCCGCAAGGGCACGAAGATGGCGGCGATCCAGCACGGCGGCGAGCACGAGCGGCGCCGGCGCGCGGGCACCGAGAACGTCCCCGGGATCGTTGGTCTCGGCAAGGCCGTGGAGGTCCGCGGCCGCGAGATGACCGCCGAGGCGGCCCGCCTGACGGCGCTGCGCGACCGGCTGACCGAGGGCGTCCGCGCCCGCGTGCCCGAGGTTCGCGTGAACGGCCATCCCGCGCGGCGGCTGCCGGGCACCGCCAACCTGGGCTTCCGCCACGTGGAGTCCGAGTCGATCGTCCTCGGCCTCGACCTCAAGGGCGTCGCGGTGTCGGCGGGCTCGGCCTGCACGTCGGGCAACGTCGAGCCCTCGCATGTGCTGGTGGCGATGGGCGTGCCGCTCGACTGGGCGATGGGCGCCGTCCGCTGCTCCCTCGGGCGGAGCACCACCGCCGAGGACGTCGACTACGTGATCGAGTGCGTGGAGCCGATCGTGCGGAAGCTTCGCGCGGCGTCGCCGGTGGCGGCGGTCTGACCATGCGCTACAGCCCGGCCCTGATCGACCACTTCCGCAACCCGCGCAACGCCGGGCTCATGCCGAGCCCGGACGCCACGGGCGAGAGCGAGTACGCGGGCTGCGGCGACCTGGCGCGGTTCTACCTCCGCGTGCGCGCCGGGCGCGCGGCGGACGTGCGCTTCCAGACCTACGGTTGCGGCCCGACTATCGCGGCGGCGAGCGCGGGCAGCGAGCTGGCCACGGGGCGCCGGGTGAAGGAGCTGATGGGCCTCGACCGCGACGCGGTGGAGGAGGCGCTGGGCGGCCTGCCGCCCGACCGCAAGCACGCCGCCGACGTAGTAGCCGCCGCGATCCGGGCCGCCGCCCGCGACTGGGTGAGCCGCCATGTTTGAGGCGCTCCGCCGCGACGTCCGCACCGTGCTCGAGCGGGACCCCGCCGCCCGCTCCGCGCTCGAGGTGCTGCTCTGCTATCCCGGCGTCCACGCGCTCGCCTTCCACCGGCTGGCCCACCGCGTGTGGAACCGGGGCTGGACCACGCTCGCGCGGTTCATCTCCCACGTCGCGCGCTTCCTGACGGGGATCGAGATCCACCCCGCCGCGCGCCTGGGCCCGGGGCTCTTCATCGACCACGGCCTCGGCGTGGTGATCGGCGAGACCGCGGAGGTCGGCGAGAACGTCACGATCCTCCAGGGCGTCACGCTGGGCGGCACGAGCCTCAAGCGCGAGAAGCGGCACCCGACCCTCGGCGACAACGTGGTGGTCGGCGCCGGCGCGAAGATCATCGGCGCGTTCAAGATCGGCGACGGCAGCCGGATCGGCGCGGGCTCGGTGGTCGTCCGCGAAGTGCCGCCGAACTCGGTTGTCGTAGGCGTTCCCGGGCGCGTAACATACCGCGACGGCCAGAAGGTCGGCGGGATCGACCTGAACCAGGTCGACCTGCCCGACCCGGTCGCCAAGGCCATCGATCAGCTCATGGACCGGATCCGGGCGCTCGAGGCGGAGGTGGAGTCGCTGCGGCGCGCGGTGGCGGTGAGCGACGTCGACGGTCCGGAGTGAACTGAAAAGGAGGACCGGGCAAGGGTGCTTCCCAAGGACGCGATGACCGTGAAGGAGGCGTCGACGTACCTCGCCATGGACGAGGCGACGGTGACGCGCATGGCGATGGAGCGGCGCATCCCCTCGATCGAGGTCGAGGGCGCCTGGGTGTTCTCGAAGAAGTCCATCGACAAGTGGCGCCGGCAGCAGGAGAGGCGCAAGGCCTGAGCCGATCGCCCGCGCGCCCTCCTCCCCGTCCGCACGAGCGCCGGGATTCCCGACACCGGCGACGTCGCGATGGCTCCGAGCACCTTCGCGTCATCGATGGTGTCGTACGCGTGAACCAGGCGGTTCCGCAGGCCCGCTGAGGGCGCGAGGGAGTCCTCTGGAACCTCGCGGCCGAGCTCGGCGATCAGGTGCGCGTTGATGTCGAGGGCTCCCTCGATCGCTTCCTGGGGCAGCCGCTCGGCGGCCTTGCGCTCGTACAGGCGGGCTCGATACTCGTCCGCCCGCAGGCGGGCACGGGACGTGCTGGGCGACGGCGAGTACGGCAAGGCAGCGCTTGGGGCTCACCCTGACGCTCCGACTTCATGGCCAGTCGATCGAGCCACCCATCTTACCAGCGCCGCGCCGTGTAGCGTACCGATGATGCTGAAGCGCTCGATTGCTGATAGGCTCCCATCCTCGGTTCGGGCCGCGCCTCAAGCAACCTCCAGCCAGTCGCGCCGGATATCAGGCGAATTGCGCAGCAAGGCCGGCGTCCCTTCGAACACGATCTGCCCATGGCCCATGACGTACACGCGCTCGGCGACCCGCAGCGCGATGGTGAGCTTCTGTTCGACGAGCAGCACCGCGACCCCCTGACGGCAGATGTCGCGAATCACCTCGGTGACCACCTCGACGATCTTCGGCGCCAAACCTTCGGTCGGCTCGTCCACCAGGAGTACCCGCGGATTGCCGAGCAGCGAGCGGCAAATAGTCAGCATCTGCTGCTCGCCGCCCGAGAGCATGCCGGCCAGGGTGGTGCGGCGCTCCCGGAGCAGCGGGAAGTAGCCGTACATCTGCTCCGGCGTCCACACCGGAGCCCCGCGGCGTGGCGCCTGCATGCCGATGCGCATGTTCTCGTCGACAGTCAGGTTTGCGAAGATCTCGCGCTCCTCGGGCACGTAGGCAAGCCCGGCGCGCGCGATCCGGAACGCGAGCTCACCCGCGAGGTCGACCCCGTCCAGTCGCACCGCGCCCGCGGTCGGTCGGACCAGGCCCATGATCGTCTTCAGCGTCGTCGAGCGGCCGGAGCCGTTCCGGCCGAGCAGGCTGACGATCTCGCCCGCGCGGATCGCGAGGTGCACGCCGTGCAGGATGTGACTCTTGTCGTAATGGGCGTGCAGCCCCTCGACCTCGAGCAGCGCGGTCATGTGGCGACCTCCTCGCCCAGATAGGCTTCCTGCACCTTGGGGTTGACGCGCACGGCCTCGGGCTCGCCGCTGGCGATGATCTCCCCGTAGACCAGCACCGAGATCTGGTCGCACAGGGTGAACACCACGCTCATGTCGTGCTCGACGACGAGCAGCGTCTTGCCCTCCGTCACCGCGCGGATCAGCGCCACGGTGTAGGCGGACTCTTCGCGCGACATGCCGGCGGTCGGCTCGTCGAGCAGCAGGACCTCCGGGTTCGTGGCGAGCGCCATGCCGATCTCCAGGGCGCGCTGCTCGGAGTAGGCGAGGGCGCCGGCGGGATCGTCGCGACGGCGCGTGAGGCGCAGCTTCTCCAGGTACTCGTCCACCTCGGCCGCGACCTGGGCGAGGGCGCGCACCGGGCGGAAGAGGCTGAAGCGAAGGCCGTGCCGCCCCATCACCGAGATCCGCAGGTTCTCGGCCACGCTCATGCGCGGGAACAGGCTGGTGATCTGGAACGAGCGCGACAAGCCCCGACGATTGATCGCGTACGGCGTGAGCCCCGCGATCGGCTGTCCGTTGAGCAGGATCTGGCCCGCGCTCGGCACGTAGTGCCCGGAGATCAAGTTGAACAGGGTCGATTTGCCCGCCCCGTTGGGGCCGATCAGGGCATGACGCTGGCCGCGCTTCACCGCGAGGTTGACGCCGCGGATGATCGGCGTCCCGCCGAACGACTTGTGCACGTCGCGCAGCTCCAGGACCGGCGCCGCGGTGGCGGGGGGGCTCATGCCGCGCTCTCGCCGACCGCCCGGCTCCACCCGTGGCGGGTCAGGCGCCTGGCGACGGGCAGCAGGGCGGCGCCGGCGAGGATCGACACCAGCGGAATGGCCCAGGTCCAGGGCGACAGCGGATGGAACTGTCGGCCGAAGAGGCTGTAGGGCACCAGGGCGCCACCGTTGGCGCGGCGCAGGACGGCGTAGGCATCCGACAGCACGACGTGGACGCTCTCGACGGTGAAGACGACGCCGACCAGCAGCAGCACCCCGACGACGAGGCACACCAGGTAGGGCAGGGTCAGGTGCTTGAAGGCGCTCGCCCGCAGCCGGTGCGCGTGGACGGAGATCAAGCCGCCAATGCCGTCGGGCACGAAGAGCATCACGATCACGAAGACGAGGCCCTGGTACAGGAGCCAGGAGCGCGTCAGGTCGGAGGTCACGCGGGCGAAGAACGTCATAATGGCGGCGCCGAGGGCCGGGCCGAAGAAGGTGCCGGCGCCGCCGATGAAGGTCTGCAGGACCACGTTGGCGGAGGCCTGGGCGCTGAAGATGGTGTAGTTGGTCGCCTCGTTGGCGATGGCCAGCAGGGCGCCGGCCACGCCGGTGAACATGGTGGAGATGGCGAAGATCAGCGTCTTGGCGCCATGCGTGTTGAAGCCGAGAAAGCGCACGCGGTGCTCGTTGTCGCGCACGGCGAGGGCGAGGCGCCCCATCGGCGTTCGGGTGAACGCCCAGAGGCACCAGGTGGAGCCGGCGACCCAGGCCAGGGTCAGGTAGTAGACGCCCCTGTCGCTGGCGAAGTCGATGGACCACGAGTTCATCCGCATGGTGGAGATGCCGGCCTCGCCGCCGAAGACCGAGTTCCACGTCGGCGCCAGCGTGAGGAGCAGCTCGGCCAGGGCGAGGGTCACCATGGCGAAGTAGACGCCGGTACGCTGCGTGGCTAGCCATCCGAAGGCGAGGCCGCAGAGGAGGCCGGCGGCAGCGCCGGCCAGCGGCAGGAGCGGGGTGGGCCAGGCGACAAGGCTCCGCTCCACGGCCTTCATCAGGTGCAGCGTGGCGAAGGCGCCGAGGCCGTAGTAGGCGGAGTGGCCGAAGGACAGCATGCCGGCCTGGCCCATGGCCAGGCTGAACGAGAGCGCGAACAGCCCCGCGATCATCATCTTGATCACGGCGTTGACCAGGTTGGGCGTGAGCAGCAGCGGCAGCACGAGCAGGACCCCGCCGAAGGCGGGCAGCAGGCCGAGCCGTCGAGCCCTGCTGCTCACTGGCGGTCTCCGAACAGGCCCGCGGGACGGATCAGCAGCACGAGGAGCATGAGCAGAAAGGGCATGCTGGCCGCCACCGTGGAGAGCTGTAGGGTCAGGAGGCCGCCCACCTCACGCGCCCAGCCCCCGAGGCCGACCAGAGCGAGCAGGTCAGAGAGCGACCAGTTTAGGCCGACCGAAAATGAGATGAAGAGGCCGATCATCAGCGAGGCGACCAGCGCGCCCTCCAGCGAGCCGAGCCCGCCCACCACGACCACCACGAACACCAGCGTGCCGAAATCGACTGCCATGTTCGGGCCGGTGGGGAAGAAGGCCCCGGCCACGGCACCGGCCAGCCCGGCCAGGGCCGCGCCGCCGGCGAACACGCCCATGAAGACCACGGGCAGGTTGTGGCCGAGCGCCTCCACCATGACGGGTTTCAGGGTCGCCGCGCGCACGACGATGCCGACGCGGGTGCGCGTGAGCAGCACGTAGAGCGCGGCGAACATGGCCAGGGCTACGATGCCCATGAACAGACGATAGAACGGGTAGTTCGTCTCGTAGAGCGTGAACGCCGCGAACTTCATGTACGCCGGCATGGCGTAGTTCACGGGGAAGTCGCCGTAGCAGAGCTTGATCAGCTCCTCGATGATGAAGGCGAGGCCGAAGGTCAGCAGCAGCTCGTGCGTGTGCCCGTACTTGTGCACGCGACGCAGCATGTAGCGCTCGACCAGTACGCCGCAGCCGCCGACGATCAGCGGGGCGGCGATGAGCCCGGCCCAGAAGCCGACGGTGCGGGTGAGGGTGAAGCCGACGTAGGCGCCCAGCATGTAGAACCAGGCGTGGGCGAAGTTGAGCACGCCCATCATGCCGAAGATCAGGGTGAGCCCGGCGGACACCATGAACAGGAGGAGCCCGTGCACGACGCCGTTCAGGACCGAGACGATCAGGAATTCCACGCCAGGCGCTCCGCGAGACGAGATGGTGAGAGCAGGATGCCGGAGCGCCCGGCGTCAGCGGCCGAGCGCTCAGGCAATGTCACCCGAGAAGGCGGTGACGGCCGCGCCTCAGGCGCCCGGGCGTTCCATCTTGCAGGCGGGCTGCACCGGGCTCGCGGCGTCCTTGCCCGACACGAGGCGGATAGTCTTGAAGCCCATGTCGGTGCCATCCACCTTGTACTTGGCGTCTTTCGAGACGGTGGCGACCGCCAGCGGCAGCAGCACCTGATGGTCCTCCTTGCGCATGGCGACCTCGCCCATGCTGGTGTTGAAGCTGACGGTCTCCATAGCGAAGGCGAGCTCCTTGACGTTGACCTTGCCGTCGGCGCCCGGCTTGATCTTCTTCAGCGCCTCGCCGAGCCCCCAGATGCCGTGCACGGTGTGGCCCTGGATGAAGATCGGATACTGCCCCATCTTGGCCTTGAAGTCGTCGGCGAACTTCGCCGTCGCATCCCCGTTGGCGTCGGGGTAGAAGCTCGAGACGTTGTAATGACCGATCGCGGTCGCGCCGGCGTTCGCCACGTTGCCGGGCTGGTCCATCCAGTACGTGGCGAAGCGCACCTTGAGCCCGGAGTCGCCGGCCGCCTTCATCAGCAGCAGGAGATCGCTGCTCCAGTTGCCGGTGACCACCGTGTCCGGCGCAGTCTCCTTGATCCTCGCCACGTAGGGGGCGAAGTCCTGGATCTTGTTCACGTCGTGAATCACGTCGCCCACGACGGTGTAGCCGCCGAACTTGGAATACTCCCGGACCAGGCGCTGCACGTCGTGCCCCCAGCTGTAGTTCTGGCCAATCACGTAGACCCTGCTGCCGAGGACTCTGGCGTCCTTCATCGAGGTCAGCAGCGCGCGCAGCCGGATCTCGGCGTTGCCGTTCCAGCGGAAGTGATAGAAGTGGCACTTCGACCCGGTGAACTCCATGGCCTCGGCGCCGACGTTCAGGTACATGATCTCCTTGCCGGGATTGCGCAGGTTGTGCTTGCGCACGTCGTCGGTGATCTGGCCGCCGATGGCCGACGAGGCGCCCTGGATGATGATGTGGGCGCCGTCGTTAATGGCGGCCTTCAGCTTGTCGGCGGCTTCCGAGGGCCCGCCCTGGTTGTCGTACTCCAGGAGCTTGATGCCGTCGGGCCAGACCTTGTCGTTGTTCAGCCTGATGAGGCCGTAGTTGATCGCGGTCAGGAACATCTTGCCGACGGCGGCCTGCCCGCCGGACAGCGTCTCGATGACGGCGATCTTGACCGGCTCCGCCGACGCCGTGCCGAATGCGAAACAGCTCGTAGCGGCGAGCACCAGTGCCCCGAAGAATCGCTTCATTGGATTCCCTCCGTTTGTGCGCACGACGTTGTGTGCGTGGCCGCAGTATCATGCCTGCCAGTTGCCGGAGCGTCAAGTCGCTGAGCCGGGGCTGATGTTGGTCTATGAAAGTGTCCGCCCGTAACTGTTCAGTGAGAGTGTCACCCCATGGAGACATGGGAGACGCTCACGATGAGCCGAAAGGAAGTGCCGCGCGCCGGCCTGCTCAAGGCGGCCTGGCCCTGCACCTGAGCGTGCGTCAGTTCCAACGCTTGAAGCGTCGCTACGCGGCCGACGGGGCCCCGGGGCTGCTGCACCGCCTGCGCGGCCGGCCGTCGCCCCGGCGGCTGGCTCCCGAGCTGCGGCGCATAGGAACGATTAACGCGACCTCCGCTGGGGCGGCGGGCGTCCGGCCAAGTCCGGTCTCCCTCGCGAACCCCGGCGCCGGACCCGGGAGGGCCGGCTCGAGGGGGGCGAAGGCGAGCGTCGGCAGCGTGATCGCCCGCTAACCGCGAGCCATCCTGCGCCGGCGCGGGCTCGCGGTCAAGGAGCGCGCAGAGGGGTGCGGCCTCTCGCGGCGTTGCGCTCAAATCGAGGTTCCGGGGTGCTCATCCGGGGTGCTCAGTCATAGCGCGGCTGGCGCTTCTCGCGG
>JACQCN010000406.1 GCA_016201575.1 Candidatus Rokuibacteriota bacterium
GCGGGCGCGCGCGCCGCCGTGAGGAAGGTCCTCGTCGAGAACCTGCAGGCGGAGGAGCGGCTCGACGCCGACGCCCGCCAGCTCCTGCTCGACCACGCCAAGCAGATCCGCGACTCGTCGGCCGACTACCGGCAGCTCCTGGGGAAGGTGAAGGAGAAGCTCGCGCGCGATCGAGGGTTCATCCTCTGATGCGGATGACCCGGGAGCGCGTCTTCTATCTGGCCGACCTGATCGTGAAGGAGCTGTCGCTGGCCGAGGGCGTCACCATCAAGGCGCCCGACGAGGTGCGGCCCGAGGTCGTGCGGGCGCTGTCGGACGAGGCCAAGCTCGAGGAGTCGATCGACACCGAGGTCCGCCGCACCCTGGCGTCCTACTCCCGGCCGGCCCCCCAAGGCAGCCACGAGTGGGAAGTCCTCTACCAGAAGACTCGCGAGGAAGTGCTGCGCCGCCGGTTCCGCCTGTGAAGCGCCTGGTCGTCGCCATCACGGGCGCCACCGGCGCCATCTACGGGGTCCGGCTGCTCGAGCTCGCGCGGGGCCGGCCCGGGGTCGAGACCCATCTGATCATCTCCACGCCGGGCAAGCGCACGATCGTCGCGGAGACCGACTACGCCGTGCGCGACGTCGAGGCGCTGGCGCACCACGTCTACGACAACAAGGACATCGGCGCCGCGCTGGCCTCGGGGACGTTCCGCACGGCCGGGATGGTGGTCGCGCCGTGCAGCATCAAGACGGCGTCGGCCGTGGCGTACTGCCGCTCCGACACCCTCATCGCGCGCGCGGCCGACGTCACCTTGAAGGAGGGGCGGCCCCTCGTCATGCTCGTGCGCGAGACGCCGCTGCACGCCGGCCACCTCCGCTGCATGCTCGCGCTGGTCGAGATGGGCGCGATCCTGCTGCCGCCGATGCCGGCGTTCTATCACCGCCCCAAGGATCTCGAGGCCATCGTCCTGCCCACGCTGGCGCGGGCGCTCGATCGCCTCGGCGTGCCGGTCGACGGCGTCGCTGAGTGGCAGGGCACGCCGCCGCGGGCGGGCGGGCGCTCCCCCGGTGCTTGATCTCTCGGTCGTCATCCCCGTCTACAACGAGGAGGAAAACCTTCCGCATCTCTGGCCCGAGCTGCGCGCGGTGCTGGAGCGGATGCGCATCTCCTTCGAGGTGGTGTTCGTCGACGACGGCAGCCGAGACCGCAGCGCGGAGATCATCCGGGGCTTCCGCGCGGCCGATCCGCGCGTCCGCCTCGTCCGCCTGAAGGCCAACGCCGGCGAGACCGCGGCCACCGACGCGGGGTTCAAGAGCGCCCGGGGCCGCCACGTCGTCACCATGGACGCGGACCTGCAGAACGACCCCGGCGACATCCCGATGCTGGTGCGCCACCTCGAGCAGTGGGACTGCGCCACCGGCTGGCGCACCAGGCGCGACGACTCGGTCGTCCGCCGCCTCTCGTCGCGCGTCGCCAACCGCATCCGGAACGCGCTCAGCGACGAGAACATCCAGGACAGCGGCTGCACCTTCCGCGCGTTCCGGCGCGAGTGCCTCCGCTCCCTCGAGCTCTATCGGGGCTTCCACCGCTTCATCCCCACGCTCCTCAAGATGCGAGGCTATCGGGTCGTCGAGGTGCCGGTGAACCACCGGCCCCGGCGCTTCGGCCAGTCCAAGTACGGCATCCGGAACCGCGCCCTGACCGCCTTCAAGGACCTGCTGGTGGTCCGCTGGATGAAGGATCGGGTCCTGCGCTACGACATCGCCGAAGACCTCGGCGGCGACCCGGCCCGGGAGTAACCCACTCCATGCGTGTGCTGTTGATCGGGCTCGGCCGCTGGGGCGAAAAGCACCTCCGTGTCCTCCGCGGTCTGGGCGTGGAGGTCTGGGTGTCGGACGTGTCTCCCGACCGGCTGGCGTGGGCGGTCGGGGAGGGCGTCGACCCGGCGCGGGCCGTTCCCGACTACCGATCGGCCCTGACGCACGTCGACTGTGTCGACATCGTGACGCCGGCGGACAATCACCCGGCCCTCGCCACCGAGTGCCTCGAGGCCGGGCGCGACTGCTTCGTCGAGAAGCCGCTCGCGCTCACCGTGGCCGAGGCCCGCGCGCTGGCCCAGCGCGCGCGGGCCACCGCGCGCCTGCTCCAGGTCGGGCACATCTTCCGCTTCCATCCCGTCACCGAGTGCCTGCGCGCGGCGCTGGCGGCCGACCGGATCGGCGCCGTCCGTTACGCCACGGGGCGATTCGCCGGGTTCAAGCGGCCGCGCATGGATGTCGGGGTCACCCAGACCGACGGCATCCACTACTTCGATCTGTTCGCCTACCTGCTGGAGCGCGACGCGACGGCGGTGACGGCCGTGGTGCGCGACTACCTCGGCCGGGGCATGGACGACCTCTCGTTCACCACCGTCGAGTACGGCGCGACACCGGTGGTCGTCGAGGCGGGCTACTTCGTCCCGGGCACGCACCGCGAGTGCGTCATCGTGGGCGAGCGCGGGAGCCTGGTGGCCGATTTCGGCCAGGCCACCGTCGCCGCGCACGCGGGCGAGCACCGGCGGCGCGGCGCCGCGTGGGAGGCGGTGGAGCACGGAACCGAGGAGCTGAAGGTCGCGGGCGAGGAGCCGCTGCGGCGAGAGATCGCGACGTTCCTCGACTGCGTCGCCCGGCGGGCGCCGACCCCGGTGGACGCCGTGGCCGGGCTCCGCGCCCTCGAGGTTGTGGAGGCCGCGGCCCGCTCGTCCCGGCTCGGGCGCCGGGTCACCCTGGACGAGCTGAAGCCGCCCTGATTTGACGGGCAGTTCCGGCCGATGTCGGGATCGCCACGTTCCGCCCGCCCGCCGCGTGTAAACGATTCCACCGCCCCTCCCGTCAGACCGGGCAAGCAGTCATTCTGCTCGGGGGAGGACGCGATGAAGCGACTCATGACGGTGGTAGCGGGGGGCGCGCTGGTGCTCGCGCTGGCGGCGCCGTACGCGAGCGCGCAGCCCGACGTCAAGGACGTCAAGAAGGACACGCAGCACCTCCGGAAGGACCGCAAGGATATCCGACAGGGCACCAAGGACATCCGCGGGGACCGGCGGGAGCTGCGGCAGGACCGCCGAGATCTGCGTCAGGACGTCAGGAACAAGGACCGGAACGAAGCCAAGAAGGACCGGACGGACCTCGAGAGCGACCGGCAGGATCTCCGTAAGGACCTGAAGGACCGCCGGACGGACCGCGGGGACCTGCGGAGTGATCGCCGCGACGTGCGCGGTGACGTGAAGGAGAAGCAGTAGGAGGGCGAGCCGGGTAACGCACGGGGTGCCGTTGAGTCCCCGTGCGCCGGGTCGTCGAGGCGGGGTTCGCCAGGACGGATCGGACGAACGGAGGGCGCCAGGCATGCGGCAGCAGGGGCATCCGGAGACGGAGATCGTTCCATATCTGCGCGGCGAGCTGGTGCCCGCCGACCGCATCCGCCTCGCCCGCCATCTCGACGACTGCGCCGAGTGCCGCCGCACCGCGTTGGCGTACCAGGCGATCCTGGAGGACCTCGGCCGCGCGATTCCCGCGCCGCCCGACGTCCACTGGGGTCGCTATCGCGCCGAGCTGCGCGAGCGGCTCGTCGGGCGCCGGGAGCGCACGGTTGGCGTCCGGCGGTGGCTCCGGCCGGTTCCGCTCGTGCTGTCCGCCGCGATGGCGGGGGTGCTGGTGCTCCTCGCCGTGCAGGGCGGCGTCCACCGCGACCGGGTCAAGACCGATCCCGTCGCGCTCGAGGACCAGGTGCTGGGTCGCCGGCTCGAGCTGCTCCAGCGCTACTCGCTCCTCGAGCGGCTGGACCTGCTCGAGGACTACGACGTGATCCAGCACCTCGACGGGCTGGCGGGCCCGCGCGAAGGCTAGATGCGCGCGGGGCGACCCCGGCGGCTCGCGCTGGCGCTCGGCCTCACTGCCGTCGCGCTCACGCGCCCGGCGTGGGCGGGGGCGCCCACGGAGACGCGGCCCGACGCCGAGATGCTGCTGGACCTCGATCTCCTGAAGGAAGCCGATCTCTCGAAGCAGCGGGAGCTGCTCCGGCAGATGCCGGTCCTCGAGCGGCTCCGCCTGCTGGAGAGCCTGCGGCTCCTGGAATCCCAGACCCCCATCGCCCCGCAGCGAGGGGAGGTGCAGTAGGATGAGCACGCGCTGGCTGGCCGGACTCCTCGTCATCGTGGTCGTCGCCTTCGTCGTGACCGTGGCGCTGCTCCTCACCGGCGCCCTCGAATCGGCGTGGAGCCAGGAGACCCCGGCCGGGCTCGAGCGCCTCACTCCAGAAGAGCGCGCGGTGGTCGAGCGGAACCGCGAGCGGTGGCAGAAGCTCTCGCCCGCGGAGCAGCAGCGTACCCTCGAGAACTATCGCCAGTGGAAGTCGCTGCCGCCCGACGAGCGCCAGCGCGCGCGCGAGAACTTCACGCGCTTCCGCCGGCTGCCGCCGGGCGAGCGGGCGCGCGTCCTGGAGAACCTGCAGCGCTGGAACGAGCTGCCGCCGGAGCGGCGGCAGGAGCTGCAGCGGACCTACGAGCGGTACCAGGGCCTGCCGGCCGAGCGCAGCGAGCGGATCCAGCAGCGCTTCGAGCGCTTCCAGTCGCTGCCGCCGCAGGAGCGCGAGCACGTCCTGCAGAACTACCAGCGCTGGCAGCAGATGAGCCCGGAGCAGCGGGCGCGGCTCCGCGAGCGGTGGCAGCAGCTGACGCCCGAGCAGCGGCAACAGATGCGCCAGCGTCCGCAGACCATGACACCCGCGGAGCGGCCGTCGATGGGCCAGCGCCCGCCGACGATGACGCCCGAGCAGCGGCAGCAGCTGCGTCAGCGCCTGCAAACCATGACGCCCGAGCAGCGGCAGCAGCTGCGCGAACGGGTCCGCCAGCAGCACGCGCCGGGCGAGACCCGATGATCAGGGGCCGCGGCCAGCCGCGGGCCCGGTCGTACCGTCCGCGGGCTATATTGGTCGAAGCCACGCAGGCTCGACACGCCATCCTTCCGTCAGGGCCAGAGATGATGCACGCGGACCGGCCCGACAGCACGCCGACAGGTCTCACCGGCCGGCCGCCGTCCTCCGAGGACAGGTATCAGTGGATCTTCGAGAACGCGCTGGACGGGATCTTCCAGACGACGCCCGACGGCCGCTTCATTGCCGCCAACCCCGCCATGGCGCGGATCAACGGCTACGACTCGCCGGGATGCCCGACAGGGACGGCTACGCGCTGATCCGGCAGGTGCGGGTGGGCGAGGGAGAGCGCGGAGAGCGGATCGCCGCCATCGCGCTGACCGCGTTCGCGGGCACCGAGGCCCGCGGGCGCGCGCTCGTCGCGGGGGTCCAGGCCCACGTGCCCAAGCCGATCGAGCCGGCGGAGCTGGCCACCGTCGTCGCCAACCTCACGGGGCGGAACACCACGCGCTGACGCCCCGGCGGGTCAGTGACGGCCTCCGCCTCCGGTCGGCCCGCCGCCCGTTCCGGCGATGATGCCCCCGCTGTCCGGCCTGCCGGCGATGTGCGGCGGCGCGGTCAGCGCGCCGTGGTCCGAATAGTCGCCCGGCTGATCCGCCGCCTGAGGGGCGGGGGCCGTGGCGCATCCGCCCACGAGGGCGAGCAGCGCGAGCGCAGCGACTCTGCCAACGAATCTCATGTCCGTCCCTCCCGTCCGGAACGCTACACCCGAATCGAGAGAGGTCAACACGGTCGCGGAGCCGGCGCGCTATTGAACGCCCTTACGGGGGGTGGTTCGGTGCGCCGCCTAGTCTGAAGTTCCCGCATCCCGCGAGCGAAACTGTTCGTTGAGTCGTGGAGATAGGTCAAAGATGGCCTGCAGGGCGCTGTCTACACGGCGATCGGCTTCAGTAGATCGTAAGCGCGTTGCTGGATGGGAGTGGGCGTGGTGAC
>JACQCN010000407.1 GCA_016201575.1 Candidatus Rokuibacteriota bacterium
CGCGCGGCCCCTGCGTCTGGCCGGGCGGGGCAAGATCCTCGTCGTGGACGACGAGTCGTGGGTGCGCACGCTGCTGACCGACTACTTCACCGAGGACGGCTACAGCGTCCGCCAGGCGGCCGAGGCCGAGCACGCGCTGATGGTCGTGCGCCAGAGCCACCCGGACATCGTGCTCCTCGACCTCAGCCTGCCCGGGACCAGCGGGCTGGAGGTCCTGGAGCAGATCCGCCAGGACGACCCGCGGATCGCGGTCATCATGATGACCGACGGCGAGGACCTGCTGGCGGCGCAGTCGGCGATCCAGCTCGGCGCCGTCGACTACACGTTCAAGCCGTTCAACCTGGACCGGCTCGACCACGCCGTGCGATCGAGCATGAACACGCTTTATCTCTTCGACGATCGCCGCCGGGCGGAGGTCGCGGTCAGCCACGTGCGGGGCGTGACGGTGGTGGCGCCGCGGGGCAGCCTCGACGCGGGCGCCTCGAACCATCTCAAGGCGATCCTCACGGACATCATCGCGGGCGGCGTCTCGGACCTCGTGCTCGACCTCGCCGGGGTCGTCTACATGGACAGCGCGGGGCTCGGGGCGCTGGTCTCGGTGCTGAAACAAGCGCGCGTGCTGGCCGGCGACGTCAAGCTGGCGGCGGCCAACGACTACATGTGCACGCTGCTCCGGATGACGGGCCTGGCCAATCACATCGCGGCCTACTCGAGCCGCGAGCAGGCGATTGCCGCCTTCGACGCCTGAGGACCGGTCTCCCGCGCCTATGGAGGAACGCCGGCGGTTCCCGCGCTACCCCGTCTCCTGGCGTATTCGCCTCGGGCTCAGCGAGCGCTTCGCCCTCGCCGGTCGCGCCACCGACGCCAGCGCCCACGGCATGCGCGTGGTCCTGCTCAACTGGATTCCCTCGGAACTCCTCAAGCTCGGCGAGCGGTACCGCCTCGAGGTGTATCCCGGGACGAAGAACCGGTTCGCGTGCGTGGCCGAGGTGCGGAACGTGACCGACCGCGGCGTCGGCCTCGAGCTGGAGATCGCGCGCGGATTCCCCGAGGCGCTGATGCTGGCGGCCCAGGAGGGACCCCGCCGGGCGGCGGAGGCGCTGAGCGTGCTCGCCGGGCTCGTCATCCGCGCGCTGCGGGGGGGCTGTCCGACGTCGCGCGGCCGTCGATCGGGGAGCGGCTGGAGGTCCTCGCGCTGACGGCGGTCCGCGAGGGCGCGCGCGGACTGGAACGCGCTGCGGCACACGCTGAGCGAGCTTGCGGTGCTGCTGCGGTTCCTGCAGCGGCTCGAGGAGCTGCCGGCGGCGGAGTGCCGGGCGATCCAGGCCGCCTTGCGCGAGGCGCGGGAGCTGCTGCTCGCCTGCGTCTGGTAGCTACGCGAAACGCGTGACCGGCGCGGTCACGCCGGCGCCGGCCACGGATGCTCGCGGAGCACCTGCTCGTCGATGTCGGCCCCCCAGCCCGCCCCCGTCGGGATCAGGACGTGACCGTCCCGGATCTCGGGCGGCCGCGTCACCAGGTCGGCCTTCCACGGCACGTCGTCGATGTCGATCTCCATGATGCGCACGTTGGGGAGCACGGCGCAGAGGTGCGCCGAGTGGAGGTCGGCGAGGTGGCTGTAGTAGTTGTGGGGCGCGATGGCGATCTCGTAGGTCTCGGCCATGTGCCCGATGCGCACCGCCTCGGCGAAGCCGTTCCAGGGCACGTCGATGATCGCGACGTCCATGGCCTCCAGCTCGAAGAACGGGCGGTACTGGCGGGTGGTGACGAGGCTCTCGCAGGACGCGATGCGGGTCGCCGTCGCCTGCTTGATCTGGAGCAGCGCCCGCGGATCCCAGTTGTCGTACTCCATCCACTGCATGTCGAAGGGCTCGAGGAGCCTGGCCACGCGCAGGGCGCCCTCGGTGCGGAAGTTGTAGTTCAGGTCGAGGGCCAGGCCCACGTCGGGCCCCACCGCGTCGCGGAAGGTCCCGATCAGCCGCTCGATCGCCCGCTGGATCTCCACCGTGAGGACGCCGTCGGTCGTGTTCGGGCCGCGGCCGAAGCCCGGGAAGTAGACGGAGGCGGGATCGCCGGGGATGACGATGTTGGTCTTGAGCGCGGTGAAGCCGCGGCGGACCACCTCGCGCCCGAGCGCGGCGACGTCGTCGAGAGTGCGGATCGGCGGCGTGCCGAGCAGGCCGCCGTGCAGGGCGCGGGTGGTGCCGCAGTGCGACCAGTAGAGCCGGACGCGGTCGCGTAGCGGCCCGCCGAACAGCTCGTAGACGGGCACCCCCAGCGCCTTGGCCTTGATGTCCCAGAGCGCCAGCTCGATGCCGGCCATCGCCTTGTGGGAGACGCCGCCCAGGTTCTGGCGCGCGCGGCGCAGCATGTCCCAGTACAGGCGCTCGATGTGACGCGGATCCTGGCCGATCAGCAAGTCCTCGAAGTCGCGCACGCAGCCCGCGATGCCGTAGGGGTTCTTGTTGTCGGTGCACTCGCCCCAGCCGACCAGCCCGTCCTCGGTCTCCACGCGCACGAAGGTCCAGGGGCGCCAGCCGCCGTCGCAGTGGAAGGTCTGCACCCGTCCGACGCGCATGGCCGCCTCCTCAGACCCGCCGGTACCCGTGCCGGGCCATGCAGGCGTGATAGGCGTGAGACTCCCGCGCGTCCTCGATGAAGATGCGCACGGCGTCCACGAGGCCGCCGACGACCAGGTCGGGCGCGGGGGAGATCGCCGTGGCCCCCGCATAGCACCGGTACTCGTCGGCCACGAACTGCCGCGTGTCCAGGTCGGGCTTCGTCCACACCTCGAGCACGTCGCTGTAGGGGTTGGGACTGCCGCCGATCCCCTGGTTGGGGGGCAGGGGCGAGGGCACCCGCGTGGCGCAGGCGGCGGCGGCGAGGACCAGTAGCGCGAGTGCCGGGAGTCGTGAAATCATCGTGGGCATCGTGCACCTCGAGGGCATGGAGTCGTGCATCGGCGAGCATACACTCGACCGCGCGGGCGCGGGTGACGAATGAAGCGGCGCTGCGCGTGGGCGCGGGGGGAGCGGGAGACCCGCTATCACGACGAGGAGTGGGGCGTGCCCCTCCACGACGACCAGAAGCTCTTCGAGCTGCTGGTCCTGGAAGGGGCCCAGGCCGGGCTCTCGTGGTCGACGATCCTGGCCAAGCGCGCGGCCTACCGCGCGGCCTTCGACGCGTTCGACCCGCGGACGGTGGCGCGGTACACGGCCCGGGACGTGCGGCGGCTGCTGAGGAACGCGGGGATCGTCCGGAACCGCGCCAAGATCGAGGCGGCGATCGCCAACGCGCGGGCGCTCCTCGCCGTGCGGGAGGAGCACGGGAGCTTCGACGCCTGGATCTGGCGCTTCGTGGAGGGGCGGCCGGTGCAGACCGCGCGGCGATATCTCTTCGTCCGCAGGATTTCCTCGACGCGGGCGCGATGCGCCCTCTCCCACTCCTCCAGCGTCTGAGACGCCTCCCTGGCCACCTTGGCCTCGGCGAACGATTTCAGCGCGGACGGGCACGGCGAGCCTCGGTCCGCTCACGCAGGTACGCGTGCTGCACCCTCCGGAGATGTGCCGTGTCCAGGTAGCGGGAGACAGTCCGCGCCATGAAGCGCACGCGCTCATCCTCGTCGCGACACACGAGGCAGGTTCCGGTCGAGACGACCTCGTGGGCCAGGAGAGGCGGCGCATCGTTCTGGACGACCAGATCGACGCCTCGACCCGAGGCCGCCTCGAGATCGGCCACGAGCCGGTCCAGGCTCTCGGTCGGCGGAGAGCCCGAGAAGAGGACGGCGATGTCCGCGTCGCTCTTCGGGCGGGCCTCGCCGCGCATCAGCGAACCGAAGAGGGACGCGAGTCGCACGTCGGAGCGCGCCTCGAGAACGCGCCGAATCGGGTCCAGGCCGTCCACGACTGCGCCAGTATAGCCTGTCGAGGGAGGGCCGTGACGTCGCCCCCGCGAAGCCGATCAGGTCCTCGTAGTCAACGCCGGCCCGGCGGCGCAGCTGCCGCGGCCAGACAGGGCGGGCAGGCGGCCGCGCCCGCGCGAAGGAAGCGCAGCACCTCACGGTAGAGGAACAGCAACGCCCTCAGCGCGACCAGACGCGACAGGCCGATCCGTGGATCGTCGGCGAGGTTGCCGGCACTGCCCTCCGCGCCGTCGTGGACCGACGCGGGTCGGCCGCGCTGGGGTAACCGGCCGACGCCTCCGGCGCCCGGGAGCGCTCGCCCCGGGTGCCGGGCCGCCTGCACTCGTCCCGCCGCCGACTCGCGCGCTCGTCTAACCGCGCGGGCTGCGGTACAGTGGGCCGGCAACCATCTCCAGCGAGGAGTCTTCCATGACAATCCGGTGGCAGGATCAGGCGTGGGCCCGCGACCTGTGGTGGAGTGGCAAGGTCACGCGGCGGCGGTTCCTCGGCCTCGGCGCGGCGGCCGCGGGGGCGCTCGGCGCCTCGATGCTGGCGCCGCCGCCCTGGCGCGCGGCGTTCGGGCAGACCCGGCCCTACAAGATCGGATGCCTCCAGCCGCTCACCGGCGCCGCCGCCGCGGGTGGGCGCATGGCCCTGATCGGCAGCGAGCTGGCGGTGCAGCGGATCAACAAGGCGGGCGGTGTCAACGGCCGGCCCCTCGAGCTGATCGTCGAGGACTACCAGTCCAAGCCCGACACCGGCCGCCGCAAGGCCGAGAAGCTCGCCACCGAGGACAAGATCGACGCCCACGAGGGCGGCTTCCTCTCCAACGTCTGCCTGGCCTGCATGCCGGTGTGGGAGGAGCACCAGATCGTCAACATGATCGGCGTGTGCCTGGACACGACGCTCACGACGACCAAGTGCAACCGCTTCACCTTCCGCCCCTTCGACTACGCGCCCGCCCAGGCCGTGGCCTTCGCCCCCACGCTCGTGAAGATGGCCAAGCGCTGGCACCTCGTCTACGCCGACTACGCCTGGGGCCAGTCCACGCGCGACGCCTACACGGCGGAGATCCGGAAGCTCGGCGCGCAGGTGGTGGGCGCGACGGGCATCCCGCTCGGCACCGCGGACATGACGCCCTTCCTCTCGAAGATCACCGGCGGCTTCGACGGGCTCTTCGGGATCTTCTTCGGCAAGGACGGCGTCACCGTGGGCACGCAGGTCTACGACCTCGGCCTCGCCCGCAAGTACCGGTGGGCGGGCGACGGCGCCATCGCCGAGGCGACCAACCTGCCCGCGCTCGGGTCGAAGATCGAGGGCTTCGTCGGGATCAACCGCTACGTGCCGGTCTTCGAAAGCACGCTCGACACGCCGTACCACCGGCGCTGGTTCAAGGAGGCGGTCGAGCTGACGAAGAAGTTCGACCCCGCCGGCATCGCGCCCGACCGCTACACGCAGGCCAACTTCGAGGCGATGAACTTCCTCAAGCTCGGGATGCAGAAGAGCGGGTTCCGCGGGCGCGAGGACACGCCCAAGCTGATCGAGGCGCTGGAGGGCCTGGAGGTGCGGGCCGGCGACGACTTCCCGCAGGGCGACAAGAAGCTC
>JACQCN010000410.1 GCA_016201575.1 Candidatus Rokuibacteriota bacterium
AGGGAGACGCGCCAACCCCGCGGTTCAGCCGACGGAGCTTCCTCAAGGCCGCCGGCGTGGTCGCGGCCGGGCTCCCGTCGACCGTCCGCGCCCAGGGGCGCGACGTGAAGGTGGGCTACATCCTGCCGGTGACCGGGCCGCTGGCGTTCGAGGCCCAGCTCAGCCTGAGCGGGCTGCAGCTGGCGGTCGACGAGGTGAATGCCGGCGGCGGCATCAAGTCGCTCGGGGGCGCGCGGATCACGCTGCTCGGCGGCGACACCCAGAACAAGGTCGAGCTGGCCAACTCCGAGGCGGCCCGGCTCATCGACCAGGGGATCGTCGCCCTCATCGGGCCGTTCTCGAGCCTCGTGGCGTACTCGGTCCGCCAGGTCGCCGAGAAGAGCCGGGTCCCCTTCCTGCTCCTCGCCGCGGTCGCCGACAACCTCACCGAGGGCGGGCTCCGCTACGTGTTCCGCGTGCAGCCGAACGCCCGGGCGATGGCGACGCTCACCATGAACAACATGCTCGAGATGGCCAGGAGCGCCGGCGTCGGGCTGAAGCGCGTGGCGATCGTGCACGAGGACGGGAACTTCGGCACGACGATGGGCAATCACGTCGAGGCCTTCGCCGCGAAGCTGGGGTACGAGCTCGTCCAGCGGATCGCGTACAACCTGCGCTCGCCCGACTTCACCGCGGAGCTGGCGAAGGTGAAGGCGGCGCGGCCGGACTTGCTCCTGGTCAGCGGGTACTACGGCGACTCGAAGCTCATCGCGGAGACGGCGGCGAAGCTCCGGATCGGCGTGTACGCGCTGGTCGGGCTCGCCAACGCCGCCTACTCCAACCAGCGGTTCATCGCCGAGAACCGCGAGCTGACCGAGGACCTGTTCGACGGCAACTACTGGCACAACCCGCGGTCGGCGCGCGCCCCGGCGGTCTTCGCGGCGTACCAGCGGCGGTTCAGCTCGACCATGACGTCGCACGGGGTCCAGGCCTACGCCGTGGTGCGGGTGCTGAAGGACGCGCTGGAGCGGGCGGGGTCGACCGATCGGGACGCGCTGCGCGAGGCGATCGCCAAGACGAACCTCGCCGACCACATCCTCCCTCAAGATTCCATCCGCTTCGACGCCGCCGGCGAGAACGTCAACGCGAGCCCGGCGCTTCTCCAGGTCCAGAACGGCCGGCCCGTCGTCGTCGGGCCCGCCCGGTACGCGGAGGCCAAGCCGGTGTTCCCGGTGCCCAGGTGGAAGGCCTGAACCGCGGGTGACCTGGGGCCTCCTGCTCCAGGCTGTCATCAGCGGCCTCCTCCTCGGAGGCGTGTACGGGCTCGTCGCCAGCGGCCTCACGCTGATCTTCGGCGTGCTCCGCATCATCAACTTCGCCCACGGGGCGCTGATGATGCTCGCCATGTACGCCTCCTACTGGCTCTTCGCGCTGGCCGGGGTCGACCCGTACGTCTCGATCGTCATCACCGGCCCGCTGTTCTTCCTCCTGGGAATGGCGATCCAGCGCCTGGTCATCGAGCCCAATCGCGATGTCGCCGAGCACAGCCAGCTCCTCCTGACCCTGGGCCTCGCCCTGTTCTTCGAGAACCTCGCCCTCCTGCTGTGGCTGGGGGACTTCCGGACCGTCCGGGTCGGCTACGCCGGCGCCTCGTTCGTGATCGGCGACGCCCTCGTCGAGCTGCCGCGGCTCATCGCCTGTGGGAGCGCCGTCGTCATGGCGCTCGCGCTGTTCGCGTTCCTCCGCTTCACCGACGTCGGCAAGGCGATCCGCGCGCTGGCCGAGGAGCCGGAGGGCGCGATGCTGATGGGCATCGACGTCGCGCGCATCCGCGCGGTGGCCTTCGGCATCGGGACGGGCTGCGTGGCCGTGGCGGGCTCGCTCGTCACCCCGTTCTTCTACGTGGCGCCGGACGTGGGGGAGTCCTTCAACATCATGGCCTTCGTCGTCGTCGTGCTCGGGGGGATGGGCAGCTTCCTCGGCGCGCTCGCCGGCGGCTTCATCGTCGGCCTGGCGGAATCGCTCGGCGCGACCCTCCTGCCCGGCTCGCTCAAGCAGCTCGTCGTCTTCGCCGTCTTCGTCCTGG
>JACQCN010000411.1 GCA_016201575.1 Candidatus Rokuibacteriota bacterium
CCCCCCGCGACTACCGTTCGTGAATAGTGCGGGTTAGAATTCGACGCACGCCGCCAGCGTAGCGCGACGGTGGTCTGACGCACGCTCCTACCGAGAGATACACCCTCACCCGAGGCGCGGGTCGAGCAGGTCGCGGAGCGCGTCGCCCAGCACGTTGAAGGCCAGCACGGTCAGCGCGATGGCGGTGCCGGGCATCACGGCCAGCCACGGCGCCAGCGAGAGGAAGCCCTGCGCCTCCTGCAGCATCTTGCCCCAGGACGGGATCGGCGGCTGCGTCCCGAGCCCGAGGTAGCTGAGCCCCGCCTCCGCCAGGATCGCGCGCCCCACGTTGAGGCTGGCCTGCGTGATGACCGGCGGCATCGCGTTCGGGAGGACGTGGCGCGCGAGCACGTAGAGCGGCGCCGCGCCGTGGGCCCGCGCGGCGGTGACGAACTCGCGCGCCGTGAGCGCGACGCCGACGCCGCGCGTGAGCCGCGCGAAGATCGGGATGCCCACGATGCCGATGGCGAGCGTGGCGTGCCAGTGGCCGGGGCCGAGCGCGGCGACGACGGCGATGGCCAGGAGCAGGGCGGGGAAGGCCAGCAGCCCGTCCATCGCGCGCATGATGATCTCGTCCGTGACGCCGCCGGCGTAGCCCGCGGCCGCGCCGAGCGCGACGCCGAGGACGAGGGAGATCGCCGTGGACACCACGGCCACGATCAGCGCGATGGAGGCGCCGACGGCCAGCCGGCTCCCGATGTCGCGGCCGAACTGGTCGGTGCCCAGGAGATGGGCCCCGGCCGGCGGCCGCAGGCGCTGGCCGATGTCGACGGCCTCGGGGTCGTGCGGCGTCCACACGGCGCTGAGCAGCGCGACGAGGGCGACGAGGCACACCACGCCCGCGCCTGCCACGAAGCCGCGATGACGGCGCCAGGGCCTACGCGTCGCCAACGCGCGGGTCCAGCCAGGCATAGGAGAGATCCACGAGGAAGTTCAGCCCGATCGTGAGCACGGCGATGAAGAAGACGAGCCCCTGGATCAGCGGCCAGTCCCGGTTGAAGACCGCGAACAGCACGAGCCGCCCGAGCCCCGGCAGGGCGAAGATCTGCTCGATGATGATGGCGCCGCCGAGGAGCGTCCCCACCTGGAGGCCGACGATGGTGACGGTCGGGATGAGCGCGTTGGCCAGGGTGTGGCGGTAGATGACCGCCGGCTCCGGGACGCCCTTGGCGCGCGCGGTCCGGACGAAGTCTTCCTGGAGCACCTCCAGCATCGACGCGCGCTCCATGCGCACGACGGTGGCGGCGATGACGAGGCCGAGGGCGACCGCCGGCATCGCGAGGTGTCGCAGGGCCTGCCAGGGCGACTGGCTCCAGCTCACCCAGCCGCCCGACGGCAGCCAGCGCAGCTCGAGCGCGAAGGCCAGGATCAGCATGATCCCGAGCCAGAAGGACGGGATGGCCTGCCCGATCTGGCTCCCGGCGATCGCCGCGTAGTCGGCGAGCGTCCCGTGTCGCCGCGCGGCGTGCACGCCCACCGGCAGCCCGACGACGAGCGAGATGAGCAGGGCGAGGCCGGTCAGCGGCAGCGTCACGGGCAGGCGCTCGACGATTAGGTCGATGACGGGGCGCTGGTGCCGGAGCGAGACGCCCAGCTCGCCGCGGGCGACGGAGCCGACCCAGGCGAGGTACTGGATGGCCAGCGGGCGGTCGGTGCCCAGCGCGTGCTGGAGCTCGCGGAGGGAGTCGCCGGGCGTGTCGGCGCCGAGGATGATCTGCGCGGGATCGCCCGGGATGACCCGGAGCACGAGGAAGGTGACGACGGAGACGGCGGCCAGCGTCGCCAGCAGGCTCGCCAGCCGCGCGGCGAGGTAGCGGCCGGACATGCGGGCTACTTCGCCGCCCGGTACACCTCGAGCAGGCGGTTGCCGGGGACCGGGAGCTCCGAGTAGCCGTGCACGTCCGGCCGCGACGCCACGATGCCGTCGGTCGAGAACAGCCACACGCAGACGGCGTCGTCGGAGAGGAGGCGCTCGAGCTTCGCCACCACCTCTTTCCGCCGGGCACGGTCGTGCGTCGTGTCGGCCTCGGCGATCAGCGTGTCGTAGGCGGGGTTGGCGTAGCCGAAGTAGTTCGTGTTGTACTTGCTCTTGAAGCGCTCGAGCAGCGTGATCGGGTCGAGCCGGCCGACGTGGCCGATGACCGTCACGCCGTAGTCGTGCTTCTTGTAGATCTTGTCGAGCCAAGCGCCCCACTCGAGCACGACGAGGTTGGCGCGGACGCCGGCCTTCTTCCACTGGCTGGCCACGATCTCGCCCGACTTCACGAACTCCGCGTAGGGCTGCGGCAGGTAGAGCGTCGTCTCGAAGCCGTTCGGGTACCCCGCCTCCGCCAGGAGCTGCCGGGCCTTCGCCGGGTCGTAGGGGTAGCGACCGTTGAGGTCCAGGTAGTACTCGCTGATGATCGGCGGCATGAAGGTGCCGATCAGCCGGCCGAAGCCGAAGACGGCCCCCTCCAGCACCGCGTTGCGATCGGTGGCGTGAAAGAGGGCGCGGCGGACGCGGAGGTCGTTGAAGGGCTTCTGCTCCTGGTTGATCGCGACCTCGCTCAGCGTGTTGCGGGGGAAGGTGTCGACCTTCACCCCCGCGGATCGCAGCTCGGCGACCGCCTGCGCCGGGATCCGGTCCGCCATGTCGAGGTCGCCCGCCTTCACCGAGGTCAGGCGCGCCGTCTCGTCCGGGACCACGCCGAAGACGATCTCGTCCAGGTAGGGACGGCCGGCCACGAAGTACTTCGGGTTCCGGGCGAGCGTGACGTGGCTGTCGGGCACCCACTCGACGAACCGGAAGGGGCCCGTCCCGACCGGGTGGCGGCGGAGCTCGTCGCCCGCGCCCTCGGGCACCATCGAGGCCCAGCCGTACGCGAGGTCGGACAGGAAGCGCGCCGAGGGCCGCTTGAGCGTCACCTTGACGGTGAGGCGGTCCGGCGTCTCCACGCTGTCGATGATCTCGTAGTCGGCGGCGTGCGGGCTCTTCCCCTTCTCGCTCATGCGGGCCAGGCTGTACTTCACGTCCCCCGCGCCGAAGGCCCGGCCGTCGTGGAAGGTCACGCCCGGGCGGAGGCTGAGGGTGTACGTGAGCCCGTTGGGCGCGATGGACCACTTGGCGGCGAGGCCGGGGAGCAGCTCGCCCTTCGCGTTGGTGGCCACCAGAGAGTCGAAGATGTTCATCGCGACGATGAACGTCGAGTCCGCGGGGCTCCGGTGCGGGTCGAGGCCGTCGGGATCCGCCTGCGTGGCGAACCGCAGGCTGCCGCCGGCCCTCGGCGCGGGAGGCTGGGCGTGGACCGCGAGCGCGGTGAGGCCGAAGCACACCGCTAGCACCGCGGAGGGAAGTATTCGCGCGCGCATCGGAACGGCGGCGATTAGGCCACAGCCGGAGCGACGCGTCAAGCCCGGCCGCGGCCGAAAACCGGCGCTCGCCGCGCTCCGGGCCCTCGTGGTATGGATGGGAGACTTCGAACAGCGCACCCTTCACCAGGAGGATGCCCGTGATCGCCGACCGGTACACGAAGACCGTCCTGACCCTCATCGCCGTGGCGCTCGTCGTGATCGCCGTTCGCCCGTGGGTGCCCGCGTCGGGATTGCTCGGCGCGGTGCGCCCCGACCCGGCCCACGCGCAGCAGGCCGCCGCCAAGTACGAGGTCGTGGTGCCGAAGGCCTGGGGCAAGTACCTGGCCTTCAGCAACAACAACCTCCTGCTCGAGGCCCCGGATGGGACCATGCGCATCGTCGACGTCGAGGGGAAGTCCCCGGAGTATCCGAAGGTGAAGTCGCTCATCCGCTGGCAGTAGCGTTGGCGTCGGTCACCTCGTCGCCGGTCGGCGGGCTCGCCGCGCGGCCGCGGTGGTACGCGCACGCGTACAACGACGCCGCGCTCTACCGTCTCGCGGCGGGGCTCGCCTGGCTCCCGCGCCGGGCCCGGCTGGGCCTGGCCCGGCAGGTCGGACGCCTCGCCCTCCGGCTCATGCCGGCGGAGCGCGCCGCGATCTCGAAGACCCTCGCGCGCGTCACCGGCGCCACGGGGTCGCGCCTGGAGGCGCTGGCGGCCGGCGTGTTCACGGACTTCGCGATGTGCTTCAGCGACCTGCTGTCCACGAACCGCCAGCCGGCGGCGCGGCTGCTGGACCACGTGGGGAAGGTGGAGGGCAAGGAGCGCCTCGCCTCGCTGGCGGGGGGGCTCGTCTCGCTCACCGCCCACGTCGGCAACTGGGAGCTGGCCGGCCGGCTCCTGGCCGGGCGCGCCGCCCGGACGATCCACGTGGTCGTGGCCGAGGAGGAGGCGCGCGAGCTGGAGCGCTGGGTGCGCCGCGACGGCGACGGCGTCCGCTTCGTCACGCGCTCGCGCCCGACCGTCTCGCTGGAGCTGGTGGCGGCGCTCCGGCGCGGCGAGGTGGTCGCGGTCCAGGGAGACCGGGCGCTCGGCACGCGCGGAGACGTGCTGATCCCCTTCCTCGGCGGGCCGGCGCCTTTTCCGCTCGGGCCGTTCCTGCTGGCGCGCGCCGCCGGCGTGCCGCTGGTGCCGGCGTTCTGCCTCCTCGATCCGGATCACCGGTACACGGTGAAGGTCGCGGAGCCGCTCATCGTCCAGCGGGGCGGCGAGGAGGACGCCGCGCGGGCCTGGGTCGCCGTCCTGGAGGCGGTCGTGCGCGAGCGCCCGACGCAGTGGTTCAACTTCTTCGACATCTGGAGCTGCTCGGAGGGGGGCTCCGCCGCCCTTCCGAACCTCCCCCCAGGAATGGCGCCGGCAAAGCCGGCGCTCGAATAGCCGGTCCACATCGCGCGAGGAGCGTAACAGGCGGCATTCGCAGCCGGAGGATAGTCGAGTGAGTCAGGTCGAGGACCTCGCGCGCCTGGGACGGGCGGAGGCCGAAGCGGCCACGGCAGTGCTCCAGCGCGTGCTCCCGCCCCCGCTCCCGCCGCTCTTCGACGCCTCGTTCGTCCGCTCGCACCTCCTCTACGACGAGTTCGTGTATCGGCTGACGCTCGCCGTGGCGCGCGAGATCGGACTGGAGGCGGCGATCGAAGAGCCGGGCGACGTCGGCGAGATCGCCGCGCGGGCGAAGCTCGACGCGCGTCGCGCGCTGGTTCCGCTCGACTGGATCCTGCGCGAGCTCGCCGCCCGCGGGGCGCTGGAGGAGACCAACGGCGCGAGGTATCGGGCGCGCGGCGACTTGCCGGCGCTCGATCCCGCGCCCGTGCGCGAGGAGCAGGTCCGCCAGGACCCTTCCTGCCTGCCCTCGTACGTCGTCGCGGAGACGGTCGCCCGGGATTACCCGGCGTTCCTCCGCGGCGAGATCGCCGGCGAGGAGATCCTGTTCTCCCCGCGGCGGCTCCGCCTCTGGGTCGACTACTTCTCCAACGACAACGGCCTCTACGCGGTGAACAACCGGGTCGGCGCGGCCGCCTTCGAGCAGTGGCTGCCGCGGGAGGAAGGCCGGGTCGTCGAGCTGGGTGGCGGGCTCGGCAGCGGCGCCCTGGCCGTGCTGGAGCGGCTGGAGGCCGCGGGACGGCTCGGCGCGATCCGCGAGTACTGGTTCACGGAGCCGGTCCCGGCGTTCCTCCGCCGCGGGCAGCAGGCGCTGCAGTCGCGGTACGCCGCGCTCCCGGGCCTCGCGTTCGGCTCCGTCGACATGAACCGCCCGTTCGCGGAGCAGGGGATCGCGCCGGGGAGCCTCTCGGTCGTGTACGCCGTGAACACGCTCCACGTCGCGCACGACCTGGAGCTCACGCTCGGCGAGGCGCTCCGCGCGCTCGAGCCCGGCGGGCGGCTCGTCGTGTCCGAGTGCGTGCGGCCACGGCCGCGGCAGCCGATCTACGCAGAGTTCGTCTTCAACCTGATGGAGACGTTCCGGTCCCCGCGCCTGCACCCGCGCTACCGCCCGGGCGGAGGATTCCTCACGCCCGAGCAGTGGCGCGACGCCGTCGAGGCGGCGGGGTTCGCGGACATCCGCCTCCTGCCCGACATCGCGCGGATCCGGGAGCAGGTGCCCGACTTCTTCGTGGCGGCCGTCGGGGCCAGCCGCCCGCGCTGAGCCGCCGACGCCCGTCGCCCAGGAGCGTATCGGACTGGCCTCCGTTCACGCGCCGGCTCGACCGGCGCAATCCCCGTTCCAAGCTCCAGAAGCCTGTCGGCCTGAGCGCCCTTCGAGCGCCGGCTTCGAGCGTGTGAACCAATCGCGCCCAGTGGCGCGGCGTGTTCAAGCGCCGGCTTTGCCGGCGCAAGTCGGTTCACGGGGGAGGCTCGGAGGGGGCCGTCGAGGCCCCCTCCGACTATCGAGCGCCGGCTGCGCCGGGCGCAATCCCGGGGGGAGGTTCGGAAGGGGGGCGAAGCCCCCCTCCGAGCTCTTACAGACCCATCTTCGCGAGCAGGGGCGGCCAGCGGTCCTTCCAGGGCGCCGCGACCTCGTAGGCGGCCGACGCGCGCAGCACCGTCGGGTCGTCGAGGTGGCGGCCGACGATCTGCAGCCCCACCGGCAGCCCGTCGCTCGTGAACCCGGCGGGCACCGTCGCCGCGGGCTGGCCCGTCATGTTGAAGGGGAACGTGAACGGCAGCCACTGGAACGGGCCCGCCTTCTTGCCGTCGATGGTCTCGGGCCCCTGGATGCCGAGCGGGAAGGCCGCGACCGCCGTGGTCGGCGTCAGGAGCAGGTCGTACTTGCGGAAGAAGCGCCACGACTTGTTGGTCACCGCCTTGCGCACCATGATCGCGTCCGTGAACGCCTCGTCGGGGATCGGGCCCGTTAGGGCCTCCACGAGGTGCGGCATCATCTGGCTCCCGTACTGCTGGATGAGCCGCCGCATGCCCTTGAGGTCCGTCTCCAGCAGGACGAGCGTGAAGAAGGGGCCGAAGGGATCCTCCCAGCCGGGATTCGCCTCCTCGACGATGCAGCCGAGGTCGCGCTCGAACACGCGCGCCGCCTTGCCGGCCACCTCGCGCACCTCCGGATCCACCAGCGCGTAGCCCCAGTTCGGGGTGTAGGCGACGCGCAGCCCCTTGA
>JACQCN010000408.1 GCA_016201575.1 Candidatus Rokuibacteriota bacterium
CACGTGGTCCTCGCGGTGGTTCGCCACCAAGGACTACGCGAAGCTCCTCCACGAGGACGTGAAGATCCGGCGCTACATCAAGGACTCGCTCTACCACGCGGGCATCTCGCGGATCGACATCGAGCGCTCGGCCAACCGCGCGCGGATCACGATCCACACGGCGCGGCCCGGCATCATCATCGGGCGCAAGGGCGCCGAGGTGGAGAAGCTGAAGAACGAGCTGCAGGCGCGCACGGCCAAGGAGATCTACCTCAACATCGAGGAGGTCATGCACCCGGAGCTCGACGCCCAGCTCGTGGCCGAGAACGTGGCCCTCCAGCTCCAGAAGCGGGTGGCCTTCCGCCGGGCCATGAAGAAGGCCGTCACCTCCGCCCTCCGCCTCGGCGCCGACGGCATCCGGATCGCCTGCGCGGGCCGGCTGGGCGGCGGGGAGATCGCCCGCCGCGAGTGGTACCGCGACGGGCGGGTGCCGCTGCACCCGATCCGCGCCGACATCGACTACGGCCTGGCCACCTCGCACACGACGTACGGCACCATCGGGGTGAAGGTGTGGATCTTCAAGGGCGAGGTGCTGCGCGGCCCGGTGCCGGCGGAGGCGTGAGCCCCTCATGCTGATGCCGAAGCGGGTCAAGTACCGGAAGGCCCAGCGGGGCCGGATGAAGGGCAAGGCCCAGCGCGGCTCGAGCCTGGCCTTCGGCGACTACGGCCTCAAGGCCCTGGAGCCGGGCTGGGTCTCCAACCGCCAGATCGAGGCGGCCCGCGTGGCCCTCACGCGGCGCCTCAAGCGGGGCGGCAAGATCTGGATCCGGGTGTTCCCGGACAAGCCGGTCACCAAGAAGCCGGCGGAGACCCGCATGGGCAAGGGCAAGGGGAACCCCGAGTTCTGGGTGGCCGTGGTGAAGCCGGGCCGCATCCTCTACGAGATGGAAGGCGTGCCCGAGGACGTGGCCCGGGAGGCGTTCCGCACCGCGGCCCAGAAGATCGGGATCGCCACGAAGTTCATCCAGCGGAGCCGGGCGCTATGAAGGCGGACAAGTGGCGGGACCTCTCGGACGAGGAGGTGGAGCAGCGGGTGCGGGAGTTGACCGAGGAGATCTTCAACCTCCGCTTCCAGCTCTCGATGGGCGTGGCCAAGAACCCCGCGCGGGTGGGGCTGGCCCGGCGGGACCTGGCCCGCGCCAAGACGATCCTGAAGCAACGGAGCCCGGCGGCCGGCCGCCCGAGCTGATCCCCGAGCCAATCAAGGAGACATCGCGGTGGGCGAGCGGAAGACCCGGGAAGGTGTGGTGGTGAGTGACGCGATGCCGAAGACGCGCGTCGTGAAGATCGAGCGCGTGTTCCGGCATCCGCGCTACCAGCGCGTCATCAGGCAGTCCAAGAAGCTGAAGGCGCACGACGAGACCAACGCGAGCCACGTCGGCGATCGGGTGCTGATCGAGGAGACGCGGCCGATTTCCAAGGACAAGCGGTGGCGCATCCGCGAGATCCTGAACCGGGTGTCATAGACCGATGATCCAGCCGCGCTCGATGCTCGAAGTCGCCGACAACTCGGGAGCCAAGAAGGTCCAGTGCATCCGGGTCATGGGCGGCGCCAACAAGCGGTACGCCTCGCTCGGCGACACCGTGATCGTCGCCGTGAAGGAGGCCGCGCCGGACGGGACCGTCAAGAAGGGCGAGGTGGCCCGGGCGGTGGTGGTGCGGACGGTGAAGGAGGTCCGCCGGAAGGACGGCTCCTACATCCGGTTCGACCGCAACGCGGTCGTGCTGATCCGCCCGGACGAGAACCCGGTGGGGACCCGCATCTTCGGCCCCGTGGCCCGCGAGCTCCGCGACCGGCAGTTCACCAAGATCATCTCTCTCGCGCCGGAGGTCATCTGAGCCATGAGCCTGCACGTACGTCGGGGCGACACGGTGGCGGTTCTCGCCGGCAAGGAGCGGGGCAAGCGCGGCAAGGTGCTGGCCGTGCTCCGCGACAAGAACCGCGTGCTCGTCGAGCACGTCAACATGATCAAGAAGCACCAGCGCCCGACCCAGAAGCTCCGCCAGGGCGGCATCATCGAGCGCGAGGGGCCGATCCACCTGTCCAACGTGATGGTGGTGTGCGGGAAGTGCGCCCGGCCCGCCCGCACGAGCACGCAGACCTTCGCCGACGGCCGCAAGGCACGGGTGTGCCGGCGCTGCGGCGAAACCATCGACAAGGCGTGACCATGGCCAAACCCGACCAGAAAGCGACCCCGCCGAAGCCGGCCGCCAAGGCGCCGCCGGCCAAGACTCCGCCCAAGCGCGCCGACAAGGGCGCGCCCGCCGCGGCACCCGGCAAGGCCGTCCGCGCCAAGGGCACCGGCGAGGTGCCGGCGCGCCTCAAGGAGCGCTTCTTCAAGGCCGTGATCCCCGCGCTGATGAAGGAGCGCGGGTACACCAACCCCTTCCAGGTACCCCGCCTCGAGAAGGTGGTCATCAACATGGGCGTGGGCGAGGGGCGGGAGAACGCCAAGGTGCTCGACTTCGCCACGGCCGACCTCCTGGCCATCGCCGGCCAGAAGCCGGTGGTGACCCGGGCCCGGAAGTCGATCGCGAACTTCAAGCTCCGCGAGGGCGTGCCGATCGGGGCCAAGGTGACGCTCCGCAGCGCCCGGATGTACGAGTTCCTCGACCGGCTGATCAACGTGGCCCTGCCCCGCGTGCGCGACTTCAAGGGCGTGCCGGCCAAGGCCTTCGACGGGCGCGGCAACTACGCGCTCGGGCTCCGCGAGCAGCTGATCTTCCCGGAGATCCTCTACGACAAGGTCGACAAGGTACGGGGCATGGACGTGATCATCGTCACCACGGCCAGGACCGACGAGGAGGCGAAGGCCCTGCTGTCGCACCTCGGGATGCCGTTCAGGGAGTAATCGCCGATGGCCAAGACCTCGCTCATCGTGAAGGCCCAGCGCCCGCCCAAGTTCAAGGCGCGCGCGTACCACCGCTGCAAGCTCTGCGGGCGCCCGCGGGGCTACCTCCGCAAGTTCGAGCTCTGCCGCCTGTGCTTCCGCGAGCTGGCGCTCAAGGGCGAGGTTCCGGGCGTCCTCAAGGCGAGCTGGTAGGAGATCCGCGCCTATGTCCATGACCGATCCGATCGCCGACATGCTCACCCGGATCCGCAACGCGAGCCGGGCCGAGCACGAGAAGGTCGACATCCCGGCCTCCCGGCTGAAGACCCGCATCGCCGAGATCCTCAAGGGGGAGGGGTTCATCAAGAACTACCGGCTCATCGAGGACCGCCGGCAGGGCACGCTGCGGGTGTACCTGAAGTACGGCACCGGCAACGAGAAGATGATCTCGGGCCTGCAGCGGGTGTCGACCCCGGGGCGCCGGATCTACGTCACCCACGACGAGGTCCCCTCGATCCTGGCCGGGATGGGGGTCGCCATCGTGTCGACGTCGAAGGGTCTGCTGACCGACAGGGACGCCCGCCGCGAGAAGGTCGGCGGCGAAGTCCTCGCCTACGTGTGGTAGGCGCGTCATGTCACGAATCGGAAAGAAGCCGATCGACATCCCCCCGGGCGTGAAGGTCGCGGTGGAGAACGACAGCGTGACGGCGCAGGGGCCGAAGGGCGCGCTGCGGCAGCCGATCCCGCGCCCGCTGGCGGTCGCCGTCAAGGACAACCAGGTGATCGTGACGCGGGCGTCGGACGAGCGGCAGGTGCGCGCCCTGCACGGGCTCACGCGCTCGCTCCTCGCCAACATGGTGAGCGGCGTCAAGGACGGCTTCGAGCGCAAGCTCGAGATCGTCGGCATCGGCTACCGCGCCCAGACGCAGGGCAAGAACATCCAGCTCGCCCTCGGGTACTCGCACCCGATCGTCTTCCCGCTGCCCGACGGCGTGTCGGCGGAGATCGAGAAGCAGACGCTGATCACGCTCAAGGGGGCGGACAAGGCGCTGGTCGGGCAGACGGCGGCCAAGCTCCGCGAGCTGCGGAAGCCCGATCCCTACAAGGGCAAAGGCATCAAGTACGCCGGCGAGGTCATCCGCCGGAAGGTCGGCAAGAAGGCGGGCGCCAAATGATCACCCGGGAGCGACGCGCCGCGCGCGACATCCGCCACCAGCGGCTCCGCCGCCAGGTCCGGGGCTCGGCCGAGCGGCCGCGGCTGGCCGTCTTCCGCAGCCTCAACCACATCTACGCCCAGATCGTCGACGACGAGACCGGCCGCACGCTGGTCGCCGCGGACAGCCGCGGCCCGGAGTTCCGCGGCCGGGCGAAGAGCGGCGGGAACATCGAGGCCGCCAAGGTCGTCGGCGAGCTGCTCGCCCAGAAGGCCAAGGCGGCGGGCGTGGAGCAGGTGGTGTTCGACCGCGGGGGCTATCAGTACCACGGACGGGTCAAGGCGCTGGCCGACGCCGCCCGCGCCGGCGGTCTTCACTTTTAAGATGATGCGCACAGACGTGGCCGGCCGCTCAAAAAAGCCCCTTCATGGGCCTTTTCCCGCGGCCGGCTAGGAGCGACGAGTGGCCGAAACACGCATCGATCCCAGCGTCCTCGAACTCAACGATCGGGTCGTGTCCATCAACCGGGTGGCGAAGGTCGTCAAGGGCGGCCGGCGCTTCTCCTTCACCGCGCTCGTCGTCGTCGGCGACGGGCGGGGGCACGTCGGCGTCGGCCTCGGCAAGGCCCACGAGGTGCCGGAGGCGATCCGCAAGGCCGTCGAGCACGCCAAGAAGGACCTGATCTTCGTCCCCCTGCGCGAGACGACGATTCCCTGCGAGATCACCGGCCACTTCGGCGCCGGCCGGGTCTTCCTCAAGCCCGCGGTGCCCGGCACCGGCGTCATCGCCGGCGGCGCGGTGCGCCCGGTCCTCGAGGCGGCCGGCGTGCAGGACATCCTCACCAAGACGCTCGGCTCCAACAACCCGCACAACGTCCTCAAGGCGACGATCGACGCGCTCCGGCAGATCAAGCGGCTCCAGGATCTGCGGGCCATGCGGAAGCGGTCCGTCGACGGCGAGGGGGCGCAGCCGCAGGAGACCGCCGGTGCCCGGCCCGAAGCTTAAGATCACCCTCACGAAGAGCCTGATCGGCCTGAGCCCCAAGCAGGAGGCCACGGTGAAGGCCCTCGGCCTCCGGAAGATCCGCCAGACGGTCACCCACGACGACACGGAGACGGTGCGGGGGATGATCGCCAAGGTCCCGCACGTCCTGCAGGTGAGCCATGAAGCTTGACGAGCTGCGGCCCGCGCCGGGCGCCACGAAGCCGCGGAAGCGGATCGGGCGCGGCCCGGGGTCCGGGCACGGGAAGACGGCGACCAAGGGCAGCAAGGGCCAGAAGGCTCGCTCCGGCGGCGGGAAGGCCGGTGGGTTCGAAGGCGGCCAGATGCCGCTCTACCGGCGGCTGCCCAAGCGCGGCTTCCGGCCCTACGGGGGGAAGACGGAGTACGAGATCGTCAACCTGAAGTCGCTCGACACGCTGCCCGCGGGCAGCGTGGTGGACCCGGAGCGCCTCGTGGAGATGGGGCTCGTCCGGCGCTCCCGGCGCGGCCGCGTCAAGATCCTGGGGCAGGGGGACCTCGCGCACGCCCTCACCGTGAAGGCGCACGCGGTCAGCGAGTCGGCAAAGGCCAAGATCGAGGCGCGCGGCGGGTCCGTCGAGCTGCTGGGGGCGCCGGTGATGGCCGCCTCGTGATCGAGAGCCTGTACAGCTTCCAGAACGTCTTCAAGGTCCCCGAGCTCAAGCGCCGGGTGCTGGTCACCATGGGCCTGCTCATCGCCTACCGGATCGGCGCGCACGTGCCGACCCCGGGGATCGACGGGCATGCCCTCTCCCAGTTCTTCGACCAGGCCGCCAACACGCTGCTCGGCATGGTCGACCTGTTCTCGGGCGGCAACCTGCGCCGGCTGTCGATCTTCGCCCTCGGCATCATGCCGTACATCTCGGCCTCGATCATCCTCCAGCTCCTGACCGTGGTGATCCCGTCCCTCGAGCGGATCGCCAAGGAGGGCGAGGCGGGGCGGAAGAAGATCACGCAGTACACGCGCTACGGCACGATCCTCCTTTCCGTGATCCAGTCGCTCGGCATCGCCTACGGCCTGGAGAGCATGCGGAGCCCGAGCGGCGTGGCCATCGTGCCGCACCCGGGCTGGGGCTTCCGGCTGCTGACGATCCTGACCCTCACCGCCGGGACCGCCCTCATCATGTGGCTCGGCGAGCAGATCTCCGAGAAGGGCATCGGCAACGGCATCTCGCTGATCATCTTCGCGGGCATCGTGGTGCGCCTGCCCTCGGCCGTGGCCGCGTCGTTCACGCTCATCGGCACGGGCGAGCTGCCGCTGTTCCTCTTCCTCGTGATCATCGCCGTCATGGTGGCGGTCACGGCGGCGGTGGTGGTGATGCAGGAGGGCCAGCGGAAGATCCCCGTCCAGTACGCCAAGCGGGTGGTGGGGCGCCGCGTCTACGGCGGGCAGTCCACCCACATCCCGCTCCGCATCAACACCGCGGGCGTCATCCCGGTGATCTTCGCCTCGTCCCTCATCCTGTTCCCGGCCACGCTCACGCGGTTCGTGCCCCACCCGTGGATGCAGGCCGTGTCCGACGCGCTCTCCCCGGGGCGCTTCACGTACACCGTGCTCTACTGCGCCCTGATCATCTTCTTCACGTACTTCTACACGGCGATCGTCTTCAACCCGGTCGACCTCGCCGACAACATGAAGAAGTACGGCGGGTTCATCCCCGGGGTGCGGCCCGGCAAGAAGACCTCCGAGTACATCGACCGGACCCTGACGCGGATCACGCTCCCGGGTGCCGTCTTCCTGGCCCTGATCTCGGTGCTGCCCGACTTCCTGATCCGGTGGTTCAACGTGCCGTTCTACTTCGGCGGCACCAGCCTCCTGATCGTGGTCGGCGTCGCCCTCGACACCGTCCGCCAGATGGAGTCCCACCTCCTGATGCGCCACTACGAGGGCTTCCTGAAGAAGTCCAAGACGCGGGCGGTGAAGTGATGCGGCTCCTCTTCCTGGGCCCGCCCGGCGCGGGCAAGGGCACCCAGGCCCGCGACCTGGCCGCCGAGCTGGGCGTGCCCCAGGTCGCGACCGGCGACATGCTGCGGGAGGCGCTGGCGCAGAAGACGCCGCTCGGGCTCGAGGCCAAGCGCTACATGGACGCGGGCACGCTGGTGCCGGACGAGGTCGTGATCGGGCTGATCGCGGAGCGGCTCCGGGAGCCGGACGCCGAGCGGGGCTTCATCCTGGACGGCTTCCCGCGGACGATCCCGCAGGCCGAGGGCCTGGACCGGCTCCTCAAGGACCTCGAGCAGGGGCTCGACCGGGTCGTCTACTTCGACGTGAGCGAGCCCGAGCTGCGGCGCCGCCTCACCGGCCGCCGCTCCTGCCCCGGGTGTCAGGCCACCTTCCACCTCGTGTCCGCGCCCCCCAGGGTGGAGGGGCGGTGCGACCGGTGTGGGAGCGAACTCGTGCAGCGCGAGGACGACCGGGAGGCCACGCTGCACAAGCGCCTGGAGGTCTACGCCCGCCAGACGGCGCCGCTGCTCGACTACTACCGCGACCGCCATCTCCTCGTCTCCGTGACGGGCGAGGGCGACATCACGGCCATCCGCCGGGCCATTCGCGACGCGGCGGGGCTGCCCGCGTGATCGTCCTCAAGTCGCCCCGGGAGCTGGCGCTGATGCGCAATGGCGGGCACATCCTCGCCGACGTGATGGACCGGCTCCGGGAGATCGTCCAGCCGGGGATGGCCACCCAGGAGATCGACGAGGACGTCGAGGCCTTCATCCGCAAGCGCGGGGCCACCCCCGCCTTCAAGGGATACCGGGGGTTCCCGGCGACGGTGTGCGTGTCGATCAACGACGAGGTTGTGCACGGGATCCCCTCTCCGCACCGGCGGATCAAGAAGGGGGATATCGTCGGGCTTGATCTCGGGTGTATCGTCGGAGGGTACTATGCCGATTGCGCCCTGACGCTCGCCCTCGGCGACGTGCCGCCGCGGGTGCAGGAGCTCATCGACGTCACCCGGCAAAGTCTCGACATCGCCATCGACGAGTGCCGGCCGGGTCGCCGGCTGTCCGACGTCTCGCACTCCGTGCAGCGGCACGTCGAGGCCCACGGCTTCGGCGTCGTGCGGACCTTCGTGGGGCACGGCATCGGGCGCGAGCTGCACGAGGATCCCCAGGTGCCGAACTTCGGGGATCCCGGGCGGGGCCCGCAGCTCAAGCCCGGCATGGTGCTGGCGATCGAGCCGATGGTGACGATGGGAAGCTGGGAGGTCCGGATCCTCGAGGACCGCTGGACGGCCGTCACCGTGGACGGCAGCCTGGCGGCCCACTTCGAACACACGATCGCCGTGACCGAGCACGGCCCGGAGGTGCTGACGAGCCGGACGGGCCGGAGCCGACAGAAGGCTGCGTGATGACCAAAGAAGACGCGATCGAGGTCGAGGGGACGGTCGTCGAGCCGCTGCCCAACGCGATGTTCCGAGTGGAGCTGGAGAACGGGCACCGGGTGCTCGCCCACGTGAGCGGGAAGATGCGCATGAACTTCATCCGGATCCTTCCGGGCGACCGGGTCAAGGTCGAGCTGTCGCCCTACGACCTGACCCGCGGCCGGATCACGTATCGGTTCAAATGACTCGGAGGGGGGCTTCGCCCCCCTTCCGAAACCTCCCCCCGGGAGGTGGCGGCGGCGAAGCCGCCGCTCGAAGGGGAAGCGAGGGGCGTGAGAGGTCATGAAAG
>JACQCN010000409.1 GCA_016201575.1 Candidatus Rokuibacteriota bacterium
CTCCTCCGACGAATGTGAGCCCCTGTTCGAGCGCCGGCTTTGCCGGCGCCAGATCATCGAGGGGGCCTCGACGGCCCCCTTCGAGCATTCCCCAGAACAGAGTTGCGCCGGCGGAGCCGGCGCTCGAACGGAAAATTACTCCGACGCGCTCCCAGCCCGGGGGAGGCTCGGCGGGGGCGCAGCCCCCCTCCGAGGAAGTTCACGCGCGCCCCCGCGCGCTACACCGGCAGCACGCCGTTGCGGCGCGGCGGGAACTCGTGGGCCTTGGTGGCGGCGTAGGCGAGCCGCTTGATCAGCTCCTCGCGCAGGTGGGAGCCGGGGACGATGTCGTCCACGAGCATCTCCGAGGCGAGCTTGTAGACGTCCACGTCGGCCGCGTACTCGTCGCGCTTCCGCTTGACGTAGGCGGCGCGCTCGCCCTCGGGCAGCTCCATGATCTTGTTGTAGTACACGGCGTTGACGGCGGGCTCCGGCCCCATGATCGCGATCTGCCCCTGGGGCAGCGCGAGCGCGCCGTCGGGCTCGAAGGCCGGGCCGCACATCGCGTAGAGCCCGGCGCCGTAGCACTTGCGGACCGTCACCGAAATCTTGGGCACGGTCGCCTGCGAGGTCGCGAAGATCATCTTCGCCCCGTGGCGGATGATGCCCGCGCGCTCGACCTTCGTCCCGACCATGAAGCCGGAGACGTCGGCGAGATAGACCAGCGGGACGTTGAAGGCGTTGCAGAGCCAGATGAACCGCGCGGCCTTGTCCGCGGAGTCGGGGAAGAGGACGCCTCCCTTGACCTTCGGCTGGTTGGCGACGATCCCCACCACCCGGCCGCCCAGCCGCGCCAGGCCCGTGATGACCTCGGCCGCGAACAGCCGCTTGATCTCCAGCCACGACCCGGCGTCGATCAGCCGGTCGATGACCTCGTACATGTCGAACCACTTCCGCTGGTCGTAGGGGACGATCTGGTCGATCGAGCGCCCCGGCTTGGGCTCCACCGCCGCGGCCGCGGGCGGCGGCTCCCGATAGGAGCGCGGCATGCAGGCGAGGTAGCGCCTGGCCACCTCGATCGCGTCCTCGTCCGAGGCGGCCAGGATGTCGCCGCAGCCCGACACCTCGCAGTGCATGCGCGCGCCGCCGAGGTCCTCCAGCGTCGTCTTCTCGCCGATGGCCATCTCCACCATGCGGGGCGAGCCCACGTACATGCTGGCCTTGCCGTCGACCATGATCACGACGTCGGTGAGCGCCGGCAGGTAGGCGGAGCCCGCGGGCGACGGGCCGAAGAGGATGCAGACCTGGGGCACGACGCCCGAGAGTTGCACCTCGTTGTAGAAGATGCGGCCGGCGTGGAAGCGGCCGGGGAAGATCTTGATCTGCTCGGAGATGCGGCCGCCGGCGGCGTCGACCAGGTAGAGCAGCGGCACGCCGAGGCGCTGCGCCTTCTCCTGGATCCGCACGATCTTCTGCACCGTCTTCTCGCCCCAGGAGCCGGCTTTCACGGTGTAGTCGTTGGCCATGACGCACACGGGCCGGCCGGCCACGGTGCCCACGCCGGTGACCACGCCGTCGGCGGGCGTGTCGGCCTCGGCGCTGCGCGCGAACAGCCAGTCCTCCTCGAACGGCGCGCCGGGGTCGAGGAGGAGCTTCAGGCGGTCCCGCACGAACAACTTGCCTTCCTCGCGCAGCTTCTCCCGGTACTTGGTGTGCCCCTGCTCGATCCGCGCGCGCTCCTCGAAGTACCGCTCCTCGCTCACGGGACGACTCTCCTCTGGCGACCGCCGGCCAACTGCTCGACCGCCGGCTTTGCCGGCGCCATCGTGGGGGGAGGTTCGGAAGGGGGACGCAGCCCCCCTCCGAGGGGGCTCATGCTCTCCGCCCCCCTCTCACTCGCCGCCCCGGTACACGAACTTCTGCGCCCGCTCTCCAGTATCCACCTCGGTGGTGTAGATGTTGCCCTGGGAGTCAACGGCCAGGTTGTGGACGAAGTGGAACTGCCCGGCCTGACGGCCGCTCCGCCCGAAGGCGCCGAGGACCTTCCCGTTCTCGCGCCGGAGCGTCCACACGCGGTTGTTCTCGCCGTCGGCCGCGTACAGATACTGCTGGCGGGCGTCGCGCGAAAAGTCGACGTCCCACACGGAGCCGCTGCCCCGGGTCGCCGGCGCCACCACCAGCTCCGCCACGAACTCGCCGCTCTTGCGGAAGACCTGGATCCGGTTGTGGGTGCGGTCGCAGACGTAGACGAGCCCGTCGCGCGACAGCCGGACGCAGTGCACGGGCGTGCCGAAGGGCGTGACGCCCGGCGTGCCGGGCGGGTGCCCGTGGGCGCCCCAGTGGCGCTTGTAGGCGCCGGTCTCCGCGTCGAACACGATGATCCGGTGGTTGCCGTAGCCATCGGCGACGTACACCTCGTCGGCGTCCGGATCGACCGCAGTCGCCGCCGGCCGGTTGAGATGCCGCGTGTCGGCGTCGGTGCCGACGACGCCGTGGCGGCCGATCTGCATGAGGAACCGGCCGTCGCGGGTGAACTTGAGGATCTCGCCGTCGCTCGGGTCGTTGCCGCCGATCCACACGTTCCCCCGGAGGTCGACGAAGATCCCGTGCTCGTTGCGCGGCCACTCGTAGCCGGACCCGGGGCCGCCCCAGCCCTGGACGAGGGCGCCGGCGGCGTCGAACTCGAGCACCGGCGGCGCCGGGATGCAGCACTCCGAGCGCGGCGGCGTCAGCGCGGCGCCGCGCTCTGCCTCGCTCAGGCTCCGCGGCCGATGGATCACCCACACGTGGTCCCGCGCGTCGACGGCGACGCCGGCCGCCTGGCCCATGAGCCAGCGGTTCGGCAGCGGCTTCGGCCAGAACGGATCGACCTCGAACCGCGGTGCGCCCGCCTCGCGCCCCTGCGCGAGCACGCCCCCCGCGACCGCGGCGAGACACAGGACCACGACGGCTCCCACTCCCGCGCGGCGTCTCAAC
>JACQCN010000394.1 GCA_016201575.1 Candidatus Rokuibacteriota bacterium
GCCGAGGAGAAGCTCAGGTTCAGGCGCTGCCGGAAGGCGAACAGGCCCTGGCAATTGGGGCCGATCAGGCGGAGGCCGAGCTCGCGCGCGATCCGCACGATCTCGTCCTGGCGCGACTCCCCGTCGCCGCCCACCTCCGCGAAGCCGGACGAGTAGATGACGGCGCCCACGGCGCCCTTCCGCGCCGCCTCGCGCAGCACCGCCGGCACCTCGCGGGCGGCCACGGCCACGATGGCCACGTCGATCGGCCCCGGGATCGCGCCGAGGTCCGGATAGCAGGGCAGGCCCTGGAGCTCCGTGTACTTGGGGTTGACCGGGTAGACGCGCCCGTCGAAGCCCGCGCGCTTGAGGAAGTCGATCGGCCGGCCGCCGATGCGGTTGGGATCGGGGGAGGCGCCGACGACGGCGATCGCGCGCGCGGCGGCGAGCGCGCCGAGCCCGGGCCGGGAGCCGGTCACCACCCCGCCCGTCATCGCGGGCTATTCACGAACGGCATCACCCGGGCGGGTGGCGGCGGGAGCGGTCCCCGAGGACCGCAGCGGAAGGGCCCCACTGGAGGCTATGTTGCGCGCGTGGAGCACGGAGGCTGCGCTGACCTTGAGCCGAGCAGCGGAAGGGCCCCACTGGGGGATATGTTGCGCGAGGACCGCAAGGGGGCCGCTCCCGCCGACAGGACCCGCCCGCCTCGGGGTCAGAGGAGCTTCTCCATCACGACCGTGTCCACCCAGCGGCCGTCGATCTGGCCCTGCTCCGTGTAGACGCCGACCGTGCGGAAGCCGAACGCCTCGTACAGCGCGAGGCCGGCGGCGTTCCAGGGCAGGGCGGTGAGCGCGAGCTTGTGGTACCCGAGCTCGCGCGCCAGCTCCTCCAGCCGGGCGAGGAGCTGGCTGCCGATCCCCTTGCCGCGGCGCTCGCGCTCGACGTAGATCGAGAAGTCGGCGACGAACCGGTAGCCGGGGCGCGTCATGAACGGGTTCAGGCTGCCCCAGCCCACGACGCGGCCGTCCTCCTCCGCCACGATGACCGGGTGGCGCGCCTCCCGCTGGGCGAGCCACGCGCGGCGCTCATCCGGCGTGCGGAGCGCGGTCTCGAGGGTGGCGATCCGGTCCTCGATCCCCTGGTTGTAGATCGCGCAGATCGCCCCGGCGTCGTCGAGCGTCGCCGCGCGGATCCGGAGCCCCACCGCGATCAGACGCCGAGCTCGCGCGCGTCGAGCCGTCCTTCCTTCTGGAGCCGCGCGAACTCCTCGAGCGTCCGCCGCGTCCCTTCGCGGAACGAGGTGCGCGCCCGCGGACCGAACTCGCGCTGGTAGCGGTCGTCGGCGAGCGCCTCCGCGAACGGCGTCGGCACCTCGTCGTGGGACACGACGCCCCGGGCGGCCGGCCACTCGTCGTGGAGCACGCGGATCACGTCGGCGATGGTCACGACCTCGCCGTGGAGGTTGTAGACGCGCGCGCCGTCGAGGGTGGCGCGGGCGGCGGCGGTCAGGGCGCCGGCGACGTCCTCCACGAAGATGAGGTCCGTGCGCCCGCCGTAGGGGATCCGGTACGGGCGCTTCAGCACGGCCGCCTTCATCGCCAGCGTCGGCGCCGCCGTCACGCCGAAGTCGCGGCCCGGGCCGTAGACCGAGAGCGGCCGGAACCCCGACGAGGGGATCTGGTGCTCTTCCCAGTAGACGCGCGCGGTCTCCTCGTTGGCGACCTTGTAGACGCCGTAATGCGTGCCGGGCAGCCGCGGCGCGTCGTCGGCGAGGGGACCCGGCGGGTAGAGGTGCGGGGCGCCGAACACGGCGGCCGAGGACACGTAGACCACGCGCGGGACCTGGCCGGGGTTGAGCCGGACCGCCTCGAAGACGTTGGCAGTGCCGACGACGTTGACGAGCGCGCCGCCGGACGGATCCTTGCGGCAGAGCGGGACCTGCCAGGCGGCCAGGTGGATGATGCGGTCGATGCCGCGCTCGCCGACCAGCCGGACCAGCGCGTCGCGGTCGGCGATGTCGCCGCGCACGGCCGTGATGCGCTCGGGCGCGTCGGGGCCGGCGACCAGCTTGAGGCGCCAGGGGTCGTCGGAGAAGTCGAAGGCGACGACGCGCTCGCCGGCGCCGAGCAGACCGCGGATCACCCAGGAGCCGATGCAGCCGAACGCGCCCGTCACCAGAGTCGTCATGCGGCGTATTATAATCGCGGCGTGTTTCTGAGCGAGCGGTTCTTCCGGGAAGCGTGGCCCACGATCTCGCAGGACTTCGAGTCCTCCGACGATCCGGAGGCCGCGGTGCGGTGGATCCTCGCCAACACCAAGCTGCCCGACGGCGGCCGCGTGCTCGACGCGCCCTGCGGCTTCGGCCGCCACTCCGTGGCCTTCGCCCGCCGCGGCTACCGGGTCACGGGCGTCGACTTCAGCGAGACCGAGCTCGACCGCGCCCGCGCGGCGGCGTCGGCCGCCGGCGTGGCGGTCACCACGATCTGCCAGGACATGCGCGACATGGAGTTCGCGGGCGAGTTCGAGCTGGCCGTGAACCTCTTCAGCAGCATCGGCTACTTCTCCGACGACGAGGACCGGCTCCTGCTCGACCGCTTCTGGCGCGCGCTGGCGCCGGGCGGGACCTTCGTCCTCGACACCCGGAACCGCGACCACTTCGTCCGCCACGTGACGCGCGAAGAGGTGGTGGCGGGGATCCGCATCGAGAACACCTTCGATCCCGAGACGAGCCGCGTGCGGGGCGTGTGGCACCGCGTCGACGGCGCGCTGATCGGGGAGACCGAGTTCCGCCTCTACGCCGCCCACGAGCTGCGCGCGATGCTGCGGCCGGAGCGCTGGCGCCGCGTGGACCTGTACGGCGGCCTCGACGGCGCGCCGTTCACGCTCGACTCGCCCCGGCTGGTCCTGATCGCCAACAAGTAACCGCCTACCCCGAGAGGAGAGTTCATGGCCCCCGCCGAGAAGCCCCTCGTCGTGCTCGCCGGCCCCGTCCATCCCGACGGCCACGCTCTGCTGGAGACGGAAGCGCGCGTCGTCGTCTCGACGAACCTCACCGAGGACGGCATCATCGCGGACGCCCGCGAGGCCGAGGGCATCCTGTTCCGGATCCGGCCCGCCTGCACCGAGCGGCTGATGGCGGCGGGCAAGCGGCTCCGGGTGGTGGGCCGCTACGGCGTCGGGCTCGACACCGTCGACCTGCCCGCCGCCACGCGCCTGGGCATCCCCATCGTCCACGCCCCCGGCTCCAACTCCGACGCCGTCGCCGAGCACGCGATCATGCTGATGCTCGCGGTCGCCAAGAAGACGCTGGCGATCGACCGGATGACGCGCAAGGGGGAGTGGGTGGAGGGGCGGGCCAAGGGCATCTTCGAGCTCAAGGGGAAGACCCTCGGCATCATCGGCGTCGGGAACATCGGGCGGCGGGTGGCCCACATCGCCCGCGGCTTCGGCATGCGCGTCCTCGGCTACGATCCCTACGTGGCGCCCGACGAGCTGCGGGCGCGCGAGGCCGAGCCGGTCGCGCTCGACCAGCTCCTGGCCCAGGCCGACGTGATCACGGTGCACACGCCCCACACCAAGGAGACCCACCACATCATCAACGCGGCCACCATCGCGAAGATGAAGCGGGGCGTGGTCTTGATCAACACGTGCCGGGGCAAAACGCAGGAGGAGCACGCGCTCTTCGAGGCCCTCACCACCGGCAAGATCGCCGGCGCCGGGCTCGACGTGTGGGAGGAGGAGCCGACGCCGGTCGACAACCCGATCCTCAACCTCCCGAACGTGGTCTGCACCTCCCACATCGCGGGGGTGAGCGACGAGGCCCATCGCAACATCGGGCTCCAGGTCGCGGGCGAGATGCTGCGGGTGCTGCGCGGCGAGAAGCCCAAGGTCCTCGGCAACCCCGAGCTCTGGCCCAAGCTCAGCCACCTCAAGTAGCCGGTCGGTGAAAACGGCCCGATCAACTCGGTCCTCGCCTCGCGACGGGTTCGCCGGCTCACCGACGCCGCTCGGCTCGAACTTCGGTCGTTGGCTCGGTCGCTCCTCCCTGCGGCGTACCGGCGCATCTATCAAAGCCTCGTCTCGCGGCTACGCCGCTCAACTCGGACTGCCATGCATCTGGGCCGTTTTGACCGACCGGCCGGCTGCTACACTACATAGCGCATGACGATCGACACGCGGCATCCGCGGGAGATCCGGGCGGACATCCGGCGCGGCGCGCTGACGGGCGTGACCGCGGGGCTCGGCGAGGGCTACGTGCAGGCCAACCTGGCCGTGCTGCCGAAGGAGCAGGCCTACGACTTCCTGCTCTTCTGCCAGCGCAACCCGCGCCCGTGCCCCGTCATCGAGGTGACCGACGTGGGCTCGCCGGAGCCCGCGGGCGTCGCGCCCGGCGCCGACCTGCGCACGGACCTCCCGCGCTACCGCATCTACAAGGACGGCGCGCTGGCCGACGAGGTCACCGACATCACGCCGTACTGGCGCGACGACCTCGTCGCGTTCCTGCTCGGCTGCTCGTTCACGTTCGAGTGGGCGCTCCTGGAGGCCGGCATTCCCCTCTGGCACATCGCCCACGGGAAGAACGTGGCGATGTGGCGGACGTCGATCGCGTGCCGCCCGGCGGGCCGCTTCCACGGGCCGATGGTGGTCTCGATGCGCCCGATCCCCTCCGAGCTGGTCCCCAGGGCGGTCACCGTGAGCGCGCGCTTCCCCAACGCCCACGGCGCGCCGGTCCACGTCGGCGATCCGGCGGCGATCGGCGTGCGGGAGCTGGACCGGCCGGACTACGGCGACGCGCAGCCCGTCGGACCGCGCGACGTGCCGGTCTTCTGGGCGTGCGGGGTCACGCCGCAGGCGGTGGCGCTCGCCTCGCGGCCGCCGTTCATGATCACCCACAGCCCGGGCCACATGTTCATCACCGACCTGCCGAACTCGGCCCTCTCGGTGCTCTAGGCCTGCATTATTCACGAACGGCGATGGCGCGACCGGGCGGGTGGCGCAGGGTGCGGTCCCCGCGGGGCCGCGCCCAGTGGGCCCCCCTCGTCCCGTCCGCCGCGCGCAGCGCGGCGTTCGGGCGAGCGGGTGACGGAGCCGGCCCCGCGGGGGCGGCGCCCTGCGAC
>JACQCN010000061.1 GCA_016201575.1 Candidatus Rokuibacteriota bacterium
CGCTCGGCGCCCCGGCCGGCGTGTTCGCGACGGGCGCGAACCCCTGCGCGCCGAAGAACCCGTGCGCCGCCAGGGAGTCGAAGAATCCCTGCGCGGTCAAGAAGGCGCCGAAGAAGAAGGGCGAGGCGGCGAGGCCGAAGAACCCGTGCGCGGCCAAGAGCGCCGGCGCCGCGAAGAATCCCTGCTCCAGCACGAAGTAGCCGCCATCGGGCCGGCGGCGGGGTGGCCATGACGAGCCGGGCGTCCGACCGCGTCTTCTTCCTGCGGTCGGTCGTCGCGAAGAACATCCTGCTGTTCGTGCTGATCCTGCTGGTGGCGGTGGTGCCGCTGGCGCTCCGCTACTACCAGGACAGCCGCGAGTACGAGATCCAGAACCTCGCCTCGCAGCTCGAGTTCTTCGCCCAGCGGGGCGCCACCTGGGTCGACGTGCGCGCCGTCACCCGGCTGCAGCGCCCCGAGGACAAGAAGACCGCGGCCTACCGGTCCGTGCTCGAGACGCTCCGCCGGATCGAGCGGGAGTTCGGCGTCGACAACGCCATCGTGATGCGCCGGGAGGACGACGGGACCTACACGTACCTGGCCGCCGGCCACGACGGCTTCGAGGTCCGGGAGCCGGCCGGGATCCACCGCCTCTTTCCCGCCACCTACAAGGCCACCAACGACACGTGGCTGGCCGGGGAGATGATGCACAGCCAGCTCTTCGGCGGGAAGGTCGGCGACACCGAATACGACCAGTTCGTGCAGATCAACACCCCGCTCAAGCTGAACGGCCGCGTGGTGGCGATCCTCATGCTCAACAAGTTCGCGAACCCGGTGGCGGCGGCGGTGCGGGCCAAGACGCTGAAGGTCGTCGCGCTGAGCGCCGGGCTGCTGGTGACGGGGCTCGTCCTCTTCGCTCTCATCTCGATCCGGATGCTGCGCCCGCTGCGGGAGCTCACGGTGGCGGCGGGCGAGGTGGCCGCGGGAAACCTCGCCGTCACGCTGCGGCCGCCGCGGAGCCGGGACGAGGTGGGCAGGCTGTCGGAGACGTTCGGCGGCATGCTGGAAGGGCTGCGCCAGCGCGACTTCATCCGGGACACCTTCGGCCGCTACGTGACGAAGGAGGTCGTGGACGAGCTGCTCGGGTCGCCCGACGGGCTGCGGCTCGGCGGCGAGGCGCGGATGGTGACCATCCTGGTGACGGACCTCCGCGGGTTCACGGCGCTGGCGGCGACGCTTCCGCCGGCGGCGATGCTGGAGATCCTCAACCGCTACCTGGAGCGCATGGTGCCCGTCATCCGCCGCCACCGGGGCACGATCGACGAGATCCAGGGCGACGGCATCCTCGCCTTCTTCGGGGCGCCGCTCGCCGCCGGCGACGACCCGGAGCGCGCCGTGGCCTGCGGCCTGGAGATGCAGATGACCCTGCAGGAGCTCAACGCCGAGCAGCGCGAGCGGGGGTTCCCCGAGCTGGCGATGGGCGTGGGCATCAACACCGGCGAGGTCATCGTCGGCAACATCGGGTCGGAGCAGCGCACCAAGTACGGGGCGGTGGGCAGCGCGATCAACATGGCGTACCGGATCGAGTCCCACACGGTCGGCGGCCAGGTGCTGCTGAGCGCCGAGACCCACGAGCGCGTGCGCGCGCTCGCGCGCGTGTGCGGCACCGTGACCGCCGAGTTCAAGGGGCTCGACCGCCCGTTCACGCTCTACGACGTGAGCGGGCTCGGCGGCGAGTACCAGCTCTTTCTCCCGGAGCGGAGTGAGGAGCGCCTGGCCCCGGTGGAGCCGCCGCTCGCCGTCGCGTGCTTCCCGATCGACGGGAAGGTGGTCTCCTCCACGGCGATCGCGGGGAGGCTGGTCCGGCTGGCCGCCTCGACCGCCGACCTCCTGCTCGACGCCCCCGTGGCGGCGCACGTCAACGTGAAGATCTCGCTCGACCCGTCGGGGCCCGGGGGACCGTTCGACCTGTACGCGAAGGTGCTCGACGGCGCGGGCCCGTCCGTGCGCGTCGGCTTCACGTCGGTCCCCGAGGGCACGAAGACCTACCTGAGCCAGAAGACTCCGCGCAGCGCCTGATCCGTTCCGGTCTCCCGAACCCCGCCGCGGCGGCGGCGCCAGCGCCAGCGCCGGCCCCGCGGCCATGTAGTTCTCGGCGTGCACCTCGAACCAGGCGACGGCGGGCCGGGTGGCCATGTGAGCGCGCTTCCGGGGCCGGGCGGGCCCATCCGCGCGCGGCACCGGCTCGCGGGCCCGTGCCGAGAAGGCCTCTTGTCGCCTATCCTCTCGGCATGACCGCGCAATGCGACCAATCCGCGCGAGATAACCCCCAAGCCCTCGCTCTCCATGAGACGTTGACATGTCAAGTCGGCTACGGCTAGGCTGACCTTCCATGGGACCTCAGGAAAGCTCTGGAGCGACGCAGAAGGACGTCGAGGCCGTCCTGGTTTCATTCACGTCTCCGCCCGTGATCGAAGTGGTGTGTGGCGTCCAGTTCGAGCCGCTAGCAAATTTTCTCTCGGCCCACTACGGCGAGTTCCGAGAACTGGTCAAGGGCGAGTACCCGAACACTGAAGACCGCATGCCCATCGCCGATTTGTTTGAGAACCGCAAGGTCCCGACGATACCGGAAACCCTTGAGGTCCCGCCGCTTCGAAGAGTCTTCTACATCGACGCCAGCGGCAATTTTCTCCTCCAACTGCAACCGTCACGGTTCTTGGCAAACTGGCGGAGGATGAGAGCGGAGGATGAGTATCCGAGATTCGGCGCGGCTTACAAGAGATTCCTGACAGGATGGGACCTGTTCCTGCGGTTCGCCCGAGATCGCGGCCTGGGGACGCCGATGGCGAATCAGTACGAGTTGAC
>JACQCN010000395.1 GCA_016201575.1 Candidatus Rokuibacteriota bacterium
GCGCGGCTCGAGGGCGTCGAGCTGGGTCTCGACGACCGACAGGTCCGTCTCCGCCATCAGGTAGAGGCCGGGCGGCGCGATCCCGAGGCGATCCGCCCGCAGCTTGATCTGCGCCACCGACTCCTCGCCCGAGACGTAGAGCACGGGCGGCGCGGCGGTGGCGAGGGCCTGGGAAGCCTGGAGCAGCAGCGTGGACTTGCCGATCCCCGGATCGCCCCCGATCAGGACGAGCGAGCCGCGCACCACGCCGCCGCCGAGCACCCGGTCCAGCTCCCCGATGCCGGTGGCCAGCCGGTCGCCGGTCTCGACGCTGATCGACGCCAGCAGGACCGGCGCGCCGGCGGGCGGCGTCACGCGCCGGGCCCCCTTCCGCGGGGCCACCCGCTCCTCGACGAGCTGGACGTAGCTACCCGTCCGGGCGCAGTCCGGGCAGGTGCCGGGCTTCGGGCTCGCGAAGCCGCACTCCTGGCAGCGGTAGACCGCGGAGTCCCGCACTAGCGCTTCCTCACCTCGTTCTTCCCGTCGCTCTTCGCCTCGCGCCCCTTGTTGCCGAGGCCCCGGATCAGCGAGCGCAGCAGCGAGCTGCGCTGCGTCCCCTCGAGCACCGCCGACAGGTTCTCGTACACCGTCGGGTCGACCAGGAGGGCGCCGAGCGTGCCCTGTCCCGAGTTCAGCTTCTCGGTGACCTGGCGGAGGTTGTGCACCGCCACGCGCAGGTCGGCGGAGACCTGGTTGAGCCCCTGGCTCCCCGGCTCCTCCTTGAGGAGCCCCCCGAGCACCCCCTGGCCCCCCGCGAGCCGGTCCGAGACCTCGCGGAAGTTCTTGGCCAGGACCTGCAGGTCGTCGGCGAGCGACTTGTACTTCGGATCGAACAGGAGCGCCGGCACGAGACCCGACTCCCCGGACTTTTGATCCATCGCCTGGCCGAAGCGATCCATCGCGCGGACGAACCGGCGCGCCGCCTCCGTGCTCTCCCTGGACGTCAGCACGCCGAGGGCGCCTTCGCCCCGCTCGGCGCGGTCGAGGATCGCCTGGGTGGAGATCAGCAGCCGATCCAGCCGCCGAAGCGCCGCCGGCTCCTCGTAGACCAGCGCGTGGAGCAGGCCGCGGCCGCTCTCGATCTGCTCGGTCACCCGTCGCGCCGTAACCGCCGTCGCCGCGAAGTCCTGGACGACCTTCGACTGGTTCAGCGTCTCCGCGGTCTCCCGGAGGCTCTGGGTGAGCGCGGTCACGTTGGCCACGACCTCGGAGCTCTGGCCGATGACGTGGCTCAGGTCGGTCGGCTCGCGCGAGGCCAGCACCGCACCCGGCGGCACCGCGGGCTCGCTCGCCAAGCCCACCGAGATCTCCAGGATCTTGTCGCCGAGCAGCCCCTGCGTCTCGATCCGCGCCACCGAGTTCTTGCGGATGCGATCCGCGTACTGGGAGGCGATGCGCATCTCCACCCGGACCTTGCCGCCCGGCTGCCCGGGGAGCCGGACCGCGGTCACGCGGCCGATCTGGACGCCCGCCAGCCGCACGGTGGCGCCTTCCATGAGCCCGCCCACCTCGGTGAAGTCGGAGTAGAGGGTGTACTTGGCCTCGAACAGCCGGGCGCGGGCCCCGAGCATGTAGATCAGTCCGAGGAAGACGGCGAAGGCGATCAGCACGAACACCCCCACCCGAAGCTGCGTGGCCATTCCGCGCTTGTCGTCTACCATGTCACCGTGCCTCGCCGGCCAGGAAGGCCTGCACGGCGGGGTCCCTGGACGCGCGCACCTCCTCGGGCGTCCCCGTGGCGGCGAACCGTCCGTCGATGAGGATCGCGAGCCGGTCGGCGACCGTGTTCGCGAGCTCGATGTCGTGGGTCACGATCACCGCCGTATCGCACACGCCCGTCCCGAGCGCGGCGATCAGGTCGGCGACCATCTTCGAGTTCGTGGGGTCGAGGCCGGCCGTGGGCTCGTCGAAGAGCATCACCTCCGGCTCGATGGCCAGCGCGCGGGCGATTCCCACCCGCTTGCGCATGCCGCCCGACAGCTCCGAGGGGAGCTTCGGCAGCACGTCCTCGTCGAGCCCGACGAGGGAGAGCAGGTGGCTCACCCGCTTCTCGATCGCGGGCTCCTCCAGGCTGGTGTGCTCGTGGAGGCCGTAGGACACGTTCTCGTACACCGTGAGCGAGTCGAAGAGCGCGGCGCCCTGGAAGACGTACCCCATGCGCCGCCGGATCGGCAGCAGCGCCTCCTCCGAGAGGTGCTCGATGTTGCGGCCGAACAGGCCGATCTGCCCCGCGTCCGGCCGGATCAGCCCCGCCACCAGCCGGAGGCAGACCGTCTTCCCGGAGCCGCTGCCGCCCATGATGACGAGCCGCACGCCCTTGGGCACCTCGAAGGAGAGGCCCCGCAGCACCTCGTGGCGGTTGAAGCCCTTCCGGAGGTCGACCACCTGGATGACCGGATCCGCCGCCATCGTCTACCAGAACAGGATCAGGAAAAACTTGGTCAGGAAGAAGTCGGACACGATCACGCCCATGGCCACGTGGACGACGGTGGCGGTGGTGGCGCGGCCGAGCCCCTCGGTGCCGCCGTAGGACGAGAGCCCGTTGTAGCAGCCGACCAGCGTGATGAGGCCCCCGAAGAACACGCTCTTGCCGATGCCGGTCAGGAAGTCGCGGGGCGTCACCCAGTAGAAGGTCGTGTTCCAGTAGGCGTACCAGTCGACCCCGCGCTCGAACACCGCGATGAGGGCGCCGCCGAGGAGCCCGATGCCGTCGCCCATGATCGTCAGGAGGGGGAACACGAGCAGCGCCGCCAGCACCCGCGGGACGACGAGCCGCTTGATGTAGTTCACCCCGAGCGAGCGGAGCGCGTCGATCTGCTCGGTCACCAGCATCGACCCGAGCTCGGCGGTGATGCCCGAGGCGACCTTGCCGCCGACGAGGATCGCGGTCAGCACGGGCCCGAGCTCGCGGAGCATCGAGAGCGCGACCAGCGGCCCCACGTAAGTCTCCGCGCCGAACCGCGCCATGTTCACGCCGCTCTGGAGCGCCAGCACCATGCCGGTGAAGACCGCGGCCACGAGGGCCACGCCCAGCGAGCGGACGCCCATCGCCTCCATCTCCTGGACGATCAGCCGGCCGTACTTGGGCGGCAGCGCGAGGTTGCGCATCACCAGGCCGGTGAGGAGGCCGACGCCGCCGTACCAGGCGACCGCGCTGCGCAGGTAGCTCGCGTTGCCGTTGGCCATGGCTAGGACGGCTGGAGGCTCTGCACCAGGCGCGCGAAGTCCGGGCGCCCCTGCTGGAAGACGTCCAGGGGCGCGACGTAGAGGAAGTCGTAGACGCAGGCGCCGGCCTTGACCACGTACGCCTCGCCCCGGACGGTCTCCTCGTCCGACGTGCCCTCGAACACCGCGCGCTCGGCCGGGTACCCGTTGACCGTCGCCTCGCCCCGCTCGAGGATCCGGCGGTCCTTCAGCCCGAACAGCAGGTGCCTCATCAGTATGTCCAGTCCCCGGCCGGGCGCCCGGCCTTCGCAGGTCGCGTTCACCAGCATGCCGCCCGGGGCGCCCTCCCGCGACAGCGCGAGATCGGCCCGCGTGTCCGCGCCCACCGTCCAGCCCGGCGGCAGCGCGACGCGATAGTTCCGCGCGTGGAACACGCCGTTTTCGATCCGGGTGCCGGCGCATCCGGCGAGCTCGAGCGTGACGAGGGCCGCGACGGCGGCGAGACGGGCTGGGCGCGCATGCATCAGCCCTGCCTACTCGGGCGCCGGTGCCGGCCGCCGCGCGTGCCGGCGCCCGAGCTCGTTCAGCACCTCGCGCAGCGGAATGCCCCGCTGCCCCAGCAGCACGAGCGTGTGGAACCAGAGGTCCGCCATCTCCTCCACGACGCGGCGGTCCCCCTCGCCGCCGAGCGCCGCCGTGATCACCTCGACGGCCTCCTCGCCGATCTTCCGGCACACCGCGCCCTCTCCCTTCGACAGGAGGCCGCCCACGTACGACCCGACGGGCGCCGCCGCCTTCCGGGACTCGATCATGCCTTCGAGGCGCTCGAGCATGTTCGCCGGCGGGATCTGCGCGTCGTCCTGCGACGGGAGCCGCCGGAAGAAGCAGGTGCGGTTGCCCGTGTGGCAGGCCGGTCCCTCCGGGTGGACCTGGACCAGCAGCGTGTCGGCGTCGCAGTCGACCCAGAGGCCCTGCACGTGCTGCACGTGGCCGGAGGTCTCCCCTTTCCGCCAGAGAGCGCGCCGCGAGCGCGACCAGAAGTGCGCGAGCCCGGTGGCCACGGTCGCGTCCACCGCCTCCCGGTTCATCCAGGCGACCATCAGCAGCTCGCCCGTGTCCGCGTCCTGAACGACCGCCGGGATCAGGCCCGCGGCGTCGAACGCCAGCTCGGCGGCGGTCACGGGCCCACCCTGACCTCGACCCCGCGCGACCGGAGGTAGGCCTTGGCCTCGCCGATCGAGTAGGTCCCGAAGTGGAAAATGGACGCCGCCAGCACCGCATCCGCCCGCCCGAAGGCCAGGCCGTCGTAGAGGTGCTCGAGCGTCCCGACGCCGCCGGATGCGACCACCGGCACGTCGACCGCGTCGACGATCGTCCGGGTCAGCTCCAGGTCGTAGCCCTCGCGCGTCCCGTCGCGGTCCATGCTGGTGAGGAGAATCTCGCCGGCGCCCGCCTGCACCATCCGCACCGCCCACTGGACGGCGTCGAGCCCGGTCGGCGTGCGGCCACCGTGGGTGAAGACCTCCCAGCCGCGGGACGGATCGCTCGCGAGGCGCCGCCGCGCGTCGATCGCGACCACCACGCACTGCGCGCCGAATGCCTCGGCCGCCTCGCCGACGAACTCCGGCCGTGCCACCGCCGCGGTGTTGATCGAGACCTTGTCCGCCCCGGCGCGCAGCAGCGCGCGGACGTCGTCGACCGTGCGGACGCCGCCGCCGACGGTGACCGGCATGAAGGCCCGCTCCGCGGTCCGCGCGACGACGTCGAGGATGATCGGCCGCTCCTCGTGCGACGCGGTGATGTCGAGGAAGGTGAGCTCGTCGGCCTGCTCGCGGTCGTAGCGCGCCGCGATCTCGACCGGGTCGCCGGCGTCGCGGAGCCCGACGAAGTTGACGCCCTTCACGACGCGCCCGTCCTTCACGTCGAGACACGGGATGATGCGCTTCGCGAGCATGCGCCTCAGCCGTCCTCGCCGCGTCCGAGACGGAGCGCCGCCCCGAGGTCGACGGCGCCGGTGTAGAGCGCGCGACCGATGATCACGCCCGTCAGATTGACGCGCCCGAGCGCGCAGAGCGCGCGCACGTCGTCGAGCGACGCGACGCCGCCCGAGGCAATCACCGGCAAGGTGACCGCGGCGGCGAGCGCGTCGACCGCCA
>JACQCN010000062.1 GCA_016201575.1 Candidatus Rokuibacteriota bacterium
CAAGCTCGGAGGTAGGCGACCAAGCCATGTTCCAGAGAACGCGCGATCTTCGCATCGAGAGCTTCCGGCCCCTCATCCCGCCGGCGATCCTGCTCGAGGACCTCCCGCTGAGCGAGGAAGCCTCGATGACGGTCAGCCAGGGCCGCGAGGACGTCGTCCGCATCCTGACCGGCGAGGACGACCGACTCCTGCTGATCGTGGGGCCGTGCTCCATCCACGACCCGAAGGCCGGCCTCGGCTACGCCCGGCGGCTCAAGGACCTGGCCGGCGAGCTAGCCGACGACCTCTGCGTCGTGATGCGCGTGTACTTCGAGAAGCCGCGGACGACGGTGGGCTGGAAGGGCCTCATCAACGATCCCCACCTCGACGGCAGCTTCAAGATCAACGACGGTCTCCGGCTGGCGCGCCGGCTGCTCCTCGACCTCGCCGAGCTGGGGCTGCCGGCGGGCTGCGAGTTCCTCGACCCGATCTCGCCCCAGTACACCTCCGATCTCGTGACGTGGGGCGCGATCGGCGCGCGCACGACCGAGAGCCAGGTGCACCGCGAGCTGGCCTCCGGCCTCTCGATGCCGGTCGGGTTCAAGAACGGCACCGACGGCGGCGTGCAGATCGCCATCGACGCGATCCGCTCGAGCGCGCACCCCCACCGCTTCCTGGGCGTCACCGAGCAGGGCCTGTGCGCCATCGTCTCGACGCGCGGCAACCCGCACTGCCACGCGATCCTGCGCGGGGGCCAGAGCGGCCCGAACTACGACGTCATCCACGTGCAGAAGACCGTCGCCGCCCTCCGCGACGCGGGCCTGCTCCCGCGGCTCATGATCGACACGAGCCACGGCAACAGCGAGAAGGACTACCGCCGCCAGCCGCTGGTGGCGCGCGAGATCGCCGCGCAGCTCGCCCAGGGCGAGGGCGGGGTCTTCGGCGTGATGATGGAGAGCTTCCTCGCCGACGGCCGCCAGGACCTCGTGCGGCCGACCTCGCTCGTCTACGGCCAGAGCATCACGGACGCCTGCATGGGGTGGGAGATGACCGTGCCCGCGATCCGCGAGCTGGCCGAAGCGGTGCGGGCCCGCCGCGCCGCGGTCAAGCGCCTCCCCTCGTAGAGCCTCGGCGGGGGGCTTCGCCCCCCTTCCGAACCTCCCCTCCGGGGGATTGCGCCGGCGGAGCCGGCGCTCGGGTCGAGGCTACTCGGAGTCGCTCCTCGCGGGCTCGGCGGCGCCGACGATGGCGGGCAGCAGCTCGCCGATGGGCTCCCGCAGCACGGCGTCGGCCAGCGCGTCCTCCTTGGCCAGCGGGACCACGCCCGCGATCGGCCACACCGCGAGCGTGGTGCCCACGGCCAGCAGCAGGTCGCAGCGGCGGGCCGCCTGCTCGGCGCGCGCCAGGTCCGCCGCGACCAGGCCCTGCCCGAAGGAGATCGTCGCGGTCTTGAGGATCCCGCCGCAGCTCCGGCAGGCCGGGTCCTCCTCGCCCGTGCCGAGCCGCTCCAGCACGCGCTCCGTGGGCGCGCGGTCGCCGCAGCTCAGGCACGTCACCTCGCGCATGGTCCCGTGGATCTCGATCACCCGCGCGGGCGACGAGCCGGCTCTCTGGTGCAGGCCGTCGACGTTCTGGGTGATCAGGGTGTCGAACTGGCCCCGGCGCTCGAGGGCGACCAGGGCGTGGTGGCCCGCGTTCGGGCGCGCCTGCCACGCCGCCGAGTCCAGCCGGGTGCGCCAGGCTCGCTTGCGCACCTCGGGGTCGGCCACGTAGTGCTGGATCGTCGCCATCTTCTCGGCCTCGGGGTTCCGGGTCCAGAGGCCGCGCGGCCCGCGGAAGTCGGGGATGCCCGAGTCGATCGAGATCCCGGCGCCCGTGAGGGCGACGACGCGCCGGGCCGCGGCGATCCACGCCCGCACCGTCTCGACGGTGGCCACGGCGCGGCTACGGCGCGAGGGCCCGCGCGGTGTCGCGGATCCGGGCCCACGCCGCCTCGACGTGGCGCCGCTCGGTCGCGCGCTGCCCGATCACGAGGCGGAGGGCGCCCGCGCCGCGGACCCGGTTCGGCGTGAGGTAGAGCGCCCCGCTGTCGTTGAGCGCCTCGAGAAGCCGCGCGTTCAGCCGGTCCAGCTCGGCGGGGTCGTCCACGCCGCGGGGATGCCAGCGGAAGTTGAGGAGCGAGAGACTCCGCGGCGCCACCAGCTCGAAGTCCTCGGCCGCCGCGATCCAGCCCTCGGCCTCGCGCGCGAGGGCGACGTGGTCCGCGATCAACCGGCGCAGCCCCTCGACGCCGTAGGAGCGGATCACGAACCAGAGCTTGAGGGCGCGGAAGCGCCGGCCGAGCTGCACGCTCCAGTCGCGGTAGTCGATGACCTGCCCGCGCTCGCGCGTCTTCAGGAAGGCGGGGAGGATCTCGAACGTGCGCACGAGCGCGTCGGGATCGCGCACGAAGTAGGCCGAGCAGTCGAAGTTGGTGAGGAGCCACTTGTGCGGGTTCGTGACGAAGCTGTCGGCGTGCTCGATCCCGTCGATCATCCACCGGTGCGCGGGCAGGAGGAGCGCGCTCCCTGCCCAGGCCGCGTCCACGTGAAGCCAGACGCCGTGGCGACGGCACACCTCGCCGATCGCGCGCAACGGGTCGACGGCGCCCACGCCCGTGGTGCCGAGCGTCGCCACCACGCAGACGGGCGTGGCCCCCGCCGCCCGGTCCTTCGCCAGCTCCGCCTCGAGCGCGTCCGCCCGCATGGCGAAGCGGTCGTCCACGGGGATCTTCCGCAGGTTCCGCCGCCCGAGGCCGGCGATCTTGACGTTCTTCTCCGTCGCCGAGTGCGTCTCGGTGGAGGAGTAGACGGTGAGGGGCTCGACCCCGCCCACGCCCTCCTCGTTGGCGCGCCAGCCCGTGGCCCGCTCGCGCGCGGTGAGGATCGCGCAGAGGATCGCGCTCGAGGCGGAGTCCTGGATGACGCCGGTGAAGCCCTCGGGCAGGCCGAGCATCTGGCGGAGCCAGTCGAGCACGCGCGTCTCCATCTCGGTGGCGGCGGGCGAGGTCTGCCAGAGCATGCACTGCGCGCCGAGCGTGGCCGTGAGCATCTCGGCCAGCACCGAGGGCGGGCTCGAGTTGGCCTGGAAGTAGGCGAAGAAGCTCGGGTGCTGCCAGTGGGTCATGCCGGGCAGCACGACGGACCGGAAGTCCTCGAAGATGCGCTCCATCGGCTCGCCGCGGTCGGGTGGCGAGACGGGGCGCCGGCTCGCGATCTCGCCCGGCTTGACCTGGGCGCGGACCGGATACGTCTCGACCTGCTCCAGGTAGTCGGCCATCCAGTCGACGAACGCGTGGGCATGACGGCGGAATTCGCTCGGGTTCATGGCGGCAAGGATACCCCAGGCGAGGGCCC
>JACQCN010000396.1 GCA_016201575.1 Candidatus Rokuibacteriota bacterium
GCAAGAAGTGCCTCTCTTGTGGCTTCAACGAGTGCTGACGGCGGGTCTCTCGGCACGAGGACGGAGGGCGGGATGGAGATCCTGAAGATGCTGATGACGCTCTCGGTGTTGCTGGCCGGCGTGGCCTTCATCTGGGGGATGGCCCACATGGCGGGCTTGGTGGGCACGAGCTACCGCATCACGCCCGGGGGCTGGCTGTCCGGGGCCCAGACCCTGCTGCTCTTCTCGATCGCGTTCTACTGCTGGGGCCGCTCCGCGCGCTGGTAGCCGGGGCCTGAGCCCAACTCGGAGGGGGGCCTCGACGGCCCCCTTCGAAGCCTCCCGCAATGAACAGGTTGCGCCGGCAAAGCCGGCGCGCGAACACGCGGCGCCAGGGGAGGCGATTGGCTCACACGCCCTGAGCGACGCGGCCCGCGGAATCGCGCGGGCGGCGCCGCGTCGCCCACGGGCCAAGGTACAATACGGTCGCGATGTTCTCCGGCGGAGACTTCCACGAGGTCGCGAGGTGGCTCCTGAACTTCCTGAACTCGCACGCCAAGCGCGAGAGCCCGCGCATCGAAGCCGTCGTCGAGGCGGGCGAGGACCAGCCGACGGTCTACGGTGCCTGGCTCCGGCTCGGCGAGACGACCAGCCCGCGGGTCGAGCTCGACTACAAGACGGTGGCCGACAACCGGGGCAGCCTCGCCTGGTGCGACGAGCTGGCGGCGCGCGTGCGGGGCTGGGCGCGCGACCTGCTCGCCGCTACTCCGCCTTCTCCGTCCCCCCCGACTTATCCAGCAGCGTCGAGGAGTGGCCCGGGAAGACCTTGAGTGACGGGTTGATGTAGGCGGCGGCGTTGTTGACCGCGGTGGCCGCCTCGCCGAACCCCGTCGCGATCAGCTTGACCTTGCCCGGGTAGGCGACCACGTCGCCCGCGGCGTAGACGCCGGGCAGGTTCGTCTCGCCGCGCGTGTTCACGACGATCGTGTCGTCGTCGAAGTGGAGGCCCCAGGACTTGAGCGGGCCGAGGTTCGACGAGAAGCCGAGGCAGGCGAGGACGCGGTTCACGGAAAGGCGCTCTTCGGCCCGGCTGCGCGTGTTGACCACGATCGCGCCCTCTACCCGGTCCCGACCCTCGATGTCCTTCAGCTCGGTGAACGTCTTGACCCGGACCGAGGACTCCAGCACCTTGCGGATCGAGTCCTCGAACGCCCGGAACCGGTCGCGGCGATGGATGAGCGTGGTGGAACGGGTGATGCCCGCGAGGTTGAGGCACCAGTCGAAAGCCGAGTCCCCGCCGCCGATGATCAGCAGGTCGGTGTCCCGGTACTCCTCGAGGTCGCGCACGAAGTAGGCGAGCCCCTTGCCCTCGAACCGGGCCAGCTCGGCCCTGGGAAGCTTCCGGGGGGTGAACATCCCGATGCCGACCGTGATGAACACCGTCCGCGTCCAGTGCGTGCCCCGGTTGGTGCCCAGGCGGATCAGCCGATCGCCCGCCGGCTGGAACTCCTCCACGCGCTCGTCGAGGCAGACCGCGGGCTTGTACTACATGGCCTGCTCCACGAGGTTGCGCACGAGCTCCTTGCCCAGCACCTTCGGGAACCCGGCGACGTCGTAGATGTATTTCTCAGGGTAGAGAGCCGTGATCTGGCCGCCCAGCTCGGGCATGGAGTCGATCAGGTTGACGCGAAGCCCGCGGAAGCCCGCGTAGTAGGCGGCGAACAGGCCGGTGGGCCCGGTGCCGATGATGGTGACGTCGTGAGGGTCGGTGCCGTCCGGAATCGGGCCTTCGCGCATGACGGGGAGGGTACTGCCATGTGACGCGCGAAGTCAACGAACGGAGCCGGCGGGCTCGGCGAGAACTGGCTTGACCGCTCTCGGAGACCGGTGTTAAATACGGCGACCCAAAATTGCGATTATCATCACGATGATGCGACGACAGGAGGCATCGATGAACGTGCACTGGAGCCTGGCGCGGAGCGCCGCCGGCGTCCTGGCGCTCGTCGCCGGCGTGGCCTTCACCTCCGCCGCGTGGGCGCAGGGCGAGTGGAAGGCGCCCGCCGAGGCGAAGAGTGTCAAGAACCCGATCACGAAGTTCGACGCGAAGGAGAAGAACGAGGCCAAGAAAGTCGTCGAGACCAACTGCGTGCCGTGCCACGGGCCCTCGGGCAAGGGGGATGGACCGGCGGCGGCGGCCCTGCCGACCAAGCAGGCGGACTGGACCTCCGAGAAAGTGCAGAAGCAGACCGATGGCGAGATCTTCTGGAAGATGTCGAACGGCCGCGGCGCCATGCCGCCCTGGAAGTCGCTCTCGGAAAAGGAACGCTGGGAGCTGGTCAGCTATATCCGAGCGCTCAAGAAGTAACCAGATCCCATGCGCGGACCACATCCTCGCCGGCTCTCGGCGAGGATGTGGTCCGTCCCCGCGTGCCGTCACGCGGCCGTTGACGAGCTCCACTGGCCGCCCCTATAATTCTGAGGTGTCGCCGAACACCCGCCCCCGCCCGCGGCATGCGCACCCGTGTCGATCACTTTGCCTGGAGAGGGATCGTGGAGCTGCGGCCCGACCCTGACGCCGAGCAGATGGCCCTGTCCGACCTCGGCGAGATCCTGGCGATCCCGGCGTTCGGGATCGACCTCGGGGAGCTCTATGGCCTGGTCGTCGACCGCCTCCAGCGCGTGCTCTCCGCCGACCGCGCCGCCGTGTTCGAGTTCGACGAGCGCCTGCGCTGCCTCGTCGTGCGGACGTCCCGGGGGCTCCCTTACGACGAGATGAGCGGGTGGAGTGTGGCGCCGGGGGAGGGCCTCATCGGCCGCGCCTTCGCGGAACGCCGCACGCTCACCGCCCTCGGCGCGACTGCCGACGACCTGTTCCTCGACCGCTTCCCGTCGAGGTTCTCCCTGGCCACGCCGCTGGTCGCCGACGGCGAGGTCGCCGGGATACTCTATGTGGGCCGGCGGTCCGGCAGAGCCCTGAACGGCGACGAGCTCCGGTTGCTCCATCTGCTGGCGGATCGCTGCAGCACCGCGCTCGTCGCCCAGCGCCTGGTGGCGCGGATGACGCGGCAGGCCGAGCGCTTGCGCGAGCTGACGATGGTGCCCGCCGTGGCCGGCGTGCGGGAGCCGCTGGAGGCCACGCTGGCGCGGACGTGCGAGGCGGGGTGCCGCGTGCTCGGCGTCGCCGCCGGGCTCGTCGTCGCCGGCGAGGGCGAGGCGGCCGTGCGCGCCAGCCACGGCTGCGATGCCTCCGCCCTCGGCGAGTGGCCGATCGACGAGGCCGCCGTGCGCGCGCTCGGCCACCGGGCCGTGCTGCCGGTGCCCCTCCGGTTCGGCGACCGGACGCTCGGGCAGGCGTACTTCCTGGACTGGTCGGAGCGGCGGTTCACCCAGGAGGAGGTGCGCGCGGGCGAGCTGGTGGGCGCGCTTATGGCGGCGGCGGTGGAGAACGCCCGCGCCTTCGAGGAGACGCGCGCCGCCCTCCAGCAGCTCTCGGCCGCCCAGGAGCAGCTGATCCAGGCCGAGAAGGCCCGCGCCCTGGCCGACGTGGCCGGCGGGATCGCCCACGAGTTCAACAACCTGCTCGCCATCATCCTGGGCAAGACCCAGCTCGCCCTCGAGCGCACCGACAGCAACGGCGTGCGCGAGGACCTCACCGTCGTCGAGGAGACCGCATGGCGCGCGGCCGACACGGTGCGCCGCCTCCTGGCCTTCGTGGCCACGCGCGGCGACGAAGGCATGTGCCCGGTCGACCTCAACGCCCTCGCGCAGGACGTCGTCACCTTCACGCGCGCCCTGTGGAAGGACGACGCGGAGGCGCACGGGATCAAGATCGAGGTGGTGATGGACCTGGCCGAGGCGGTGATGGTGCACGGCATCGCCACCGAGCTGCGGGAGGCCCTCACCAACATCATCCTGAACGCCATCGACGCCATGCCCCGGGGCGGGCGCATCGCGATCCGCACCCGCCGGCGCGATCGGATGGTGGAACTGGCCGTGAGCGACACCGGGGAGGGGATGCCGCCGGACGTGCAGAGCCGCATCTTCGACCCGTTCTTCACGACGCGCTCGCCGCAGCACGCGGGCCTGGGGCTCTCCGTGGTGCACGGCATCGTCGGGCGCCATCACGGGCGCATCGACGTGCACAGCGAGGAGGGGCATGGGGCCACCGTCACGCTGCTGCTGCAGGAGTCGCGGCCGCCCTCGGAGTCCTGGGCGATGCCGTCGGCGCCGGCCACGCGCCGTGTGACGGGCAGCGTGCTCGTGATCGAGGACGAGGAGCACCTGCGGCGCATGCTCCTCGACACGCTCGCCTCCGCCGGCCACACGGTGGAGGGCGCCGCCAACGGCCTCGAGGGCCTCGCGCGGTTCCAGCGGGGCACCTTCGACGTGGTCATCACCGACCTCTCGATGCCGGAGTGCTCGGGGCTCGACGTGACCCGCGCCGTCAAGAAGATGAGCCCCGGCACGCCCGTGGTCATGATCACCGGCTGGGGCGACGTGATGAACCCCGACCGGATGGGCGACACGGGCGTCGACCTCATGCTGGTGAAGCCGTTCAAGATGGAGCGCGTCCTCAGCGTGCTCGACGACGCGCTCGCCCTCCGCACCAGCCACTGACCGCGTCCCGGGTCCGCCTGGCCGCGATCGACCTCGGCACCAATACGGTGCGCCTGCTCGTCGTCGACGCCGACCGCGGGCGACCGTGGCGGACGGTGGAGCAGGCGCAGCGCATCACGCGGCTCGGCGAGGGGCTGGCCGCGTCGGGCCACCTCGGCGAGGCGGCGATGCGGCGCACCGCTGAGGCCGTCGCGGAGTACGCCGCCCGCGCGAGCCGGCTCGGGGCCCGGCCGGTGCTGATCGTGGGCACGAGCGCGATGCGGGAGGCCGAGAACGGCCGGGCGTTCGCGGCCCGGCTCGAGGCCGGCACCGGCCACCCGGTGCGGATCATCCCCGGCGGCGAGGAGGCGCGGATCGCCTTGCGCGGGGTGCTGCACGGGCTCGACCGGATCGCCGGCACCGTGGTCGTGTTCGACATCGGCGGCGGCAGCACGGAGTTCATCCGCGCCCGCGCCGGCCGGCTGGAGGCGGCGGTCAGCCTGCGTCTCGGCGTGGTGCCGCTGGCGGAGGCCGCCGGTGCCGATGACGAGACCCGCCGTCACGCGGCCGCGCGCCTGCGGCGCGAGCTGCCGCCCGAGATCCGGGACGCGCGCGCCGAGGAGCTGATCGGCACCGCGGGCACGGTCACGACGCTGGCGGCGCTCGACCAGGGCCTGACCTCCTACGACTGGACCCGCGTGCACCGCTACCGGCTCACCCGCGCGGCCGTCGAGCGCCAGCGCGCGCGCCTGGCGCCCCTCTCGGTGGTCGAGATCGCGGGGCTGCCGTGCCTCGAGCCCGGCCGCGCCGACATCATCCGTCCCGGCATCGCCATCACGCTCGCGGTGATGGAGGTGCTGGGCGCCGACTCGCTGATCGTGAGCGAGTCCGGGCTCCGCGAGGGGATCCTGGCGGAGGCGCTCGAGCAGACTTGACGCCGGGTTAGCTTGACAGTGTTTTCACGAATGCCTAGCATGGTCAGCCGTGGATGCCGTGCTCGCCCTTCCGCCCCTGGTTGTCGGGGTCGCGGCGGTGATGGTCGGCATCGGGCTCGTGTA
>JACQCN010000437.1 GCA_016201575.1 Candidatus Rokuibacteriota bacterium
CCGGTCAGGTCAGCCATCTACCAGAACTTCTCCCAGCGGACGGCATTTTTGTCGAGCCCCTTGGCCACCAGGAGAGCGCGCACCGCGTTGATCGTGTCGCCCCCGCCCGAGACGTAGGCGACGAGCGTGGCGACGCTGTGCACGAGCCGGTCGCACGCTAGGCGGGCCCGCGGAAGCGCGGGAGGATCTCGGCGGCGATCGTCTCGATCTGCGGGCCGTCGGCGGCGGGGTCGCCGATCGGGCTCAGGATGAAGTACTCGCAGCCCGCCTCGACGAACTTCGCGAGGGTCTCGGCGCACTGCGCCGGCGTGCCGATCACGCCGTAGCGGCCGGCGAGCGGGCCGAAGTCCAGGTTGTAGCGCTGCGACAGCCGGCTGACCCAGGCCTCCCGCGCCGACTCGTAGTCGCGCCCGACCGTGATGAAGGCCAGGTGGGCGCGCGCGAAGCCGTCGAGCGAGCGGCCGGCGGCGCCGGCGGCCGCGCGGATCTTCTCGAGGCTCTGGCGGTAGCGATCCGGCGTCACCACGTAGGAGACCCACCCCTGCCCGAGGCGGCCCGCGCGGGCGAGCGCGGCGTCCGAGCGCCCCCCGATCCAGATCGGTGGGCCGCCGGGCTGCACGGGCTTGGGATCGAGGCTCACGCCCTCGAAGCTCGTGAACCGGCCCTTGAACGTGGCCGGCGCGTCACGCCAGAGGGTCCGCAGCACCTCGATGCCCTCGTCGACGCGCGCCCCGCGCTCGCGGTGGAGGACGCCGCTGGCCTCGAACTCCTTGGGGTTCTCGCCGCCCACGCCGACGCCCAGGACCAGCCGGCCGCCGGAGAGCGCGTCGAGGGTGGAGGTGATCTTCGCCACGATCGTCGGGTGCCGCAGGGCCAGCAAGTAGACCGCGGTGCCGATCTGGAGCCGCGTGGTCACGCTCGCGTAGGAGGCGAGGAGCGTGAGCGACTCGTACATCGGCAGGTAGAAGCTCACGTGGTCGCCGGTGAAGACGCCGTCGAAGCCCAGCGCCTCGATGCGGCGGACCAGCGCCCACTGCTCCGCGGGCGAGTGGAGCGACAGCGACACCCCGAACCTAGGAGACATCCATTTCTCGTTGAGCGCCGGCCTCGCCGACAACCCGGCTTCCCGAGGAGGTCCCGGAGGGGACAGCCCGCGCCCCGGATCTGATCGCAAGCATGTCGGACCGAGTCACCGCTTCGCGCGCCGGCTTTGCCGGCGCGACGATCACAGGGTAGAGCGATAGCGACACCTCGAACCCAAGAGGTCGGCGCACCGGCCCCCCTTCGAGCGCCGGCTTCGCCGGCGCAATCCACGGGGGGAGGTTCGGAAGGGGGGCAAAGCCCCCCTCCGAGTGCTTAGCGGGGGAACGCATCGCGCAGGCCTCCGTCGACCGTGACCGTGCAGCCGGTGGTCTTGCTCGAGCGGTCCGAGGCGAGGAACAGGATCGCCTCCGCGACGTCCTCGGGGAGGATGGGCGCCTCCAGGAGGTTGCGCTTCCGGTAGTAGTCCTCGAGCTGGTCGACGCCGATGCCCTGGGCGGCGGCGCGCTCGCGGCGGATCTCCTCGGACCAGAGCTTCGAGTCCTGGAAGACCGCGTCCGGGTTCACGATGTTGGACCGGATGCCCACGGGGCCGCCCTCGATCGCGACCACCTTGGCGAGCTGGGCCTCGGCGGCCTTCGAGGCCGAGTAGGCCGCGAAGTCCTTGCCGGGCGACATCACGTTCTTGGTGGCGACGAACACCGTCGCGCCGCCGCGACCCTGGGACTTGAAGAGGCGGAGCGCCGCCCGGGCCACGAGGAAGTGCCCCGTCGCGTTCACCGCGAACGAGCGCTCCCAGTCGGCCAGCTCCATCCGGTTGACGGCGGCGCCGTGGGCGATGCCGGCGTTGGACACCAGGATGTCGAGGCCCCCGTAGGCGAGCACCGCGGCCTCGAAGGCCTGCTCGACCGACCCCTCGCTCGCCACGTCCATGCGCACCCCGAGCGCGCGGCCGGCCCCGCTGGCCGAGACGATCTCGTCGGCCACCTTGCGCGCTCCCGCCGCGTCGAGGTCGCCGACGACGACGTGGGCGCCCTCGCGGGCGAGCCGGGCGGCCGTGGCGCGCCCGATCCCCGAGGCGCCGCCCGTGACCAGCGCCACCCGCCGCGCCAGCTCCTTCTCCGGCGGCGCCAGCGTGAGCTTGTAGAGCTCGAGCGGCCAGTACTCGACGTCGAAGGCGTCCCGGGCCGAGAGCGAGACGTAGCGGCCGAAGGCCGAGGCGTTGCCGAGCACGGCGATCGTGTGACGGTAGATGTCGTCGACGATGCCGGCCGTGCGCTTGTCCTTGCCGGCGGTGAACATGCCGAGGCCGGGCACCAGCACCACGCGCGGCATCGGATCCGTGAGCGTGAGGCCGGGGGGCGCGTGGCCGGTGAAGTAGGCGGTGTAGTCGGCGACGAACCGCTCGACGGCGGACGCGATCACGGGCACCAGGCGCTCGGGATCGTCGGCGGGGACGTAGCAGGGCAGGCGCTTGGAGTAGATCGTGTGGTCGGGCGTGGCGGGCCCGATCTGGGAGAGCGCGCCGGCCTCGGCCGACGAGACGAACTCGAGCACCTCGTCGCCGTCGTCGAAGGCGAGGATCGACCGGCCGAGCAGCCCCCGCAGCCGCGGCGCGACCGCCACCGCCACCCGGCGGCGCTCCCCCGCGGGCAGCGCGGGCACCCGCGCTCCGCCGAAGACCTTCCGCCCCTTCTTCCGCTCCGCGATCGCCTCCTCGGCGGGCGTGATCAGCTCGATCGTGGCCTCGTAGGCCTCGCGGACCGTCCGGCCCCAGGCGATCGTCCCGTGCTTCTCGAGGATCAGGGCCTTCGCGTCGGGGTTGGCGCGGATCGTGTCGGCCACGTCCCTGGAGATGCGGAAGCCCGGCCGCCGGTAGGCAAGGGGCCGCACGCTCCGGCCGTACACGCCCGCGATGACCTCCCGCGCGCGGTCGTTGTTGGTCAGCGAGACGATCGCGTCGGCGTGGGTGTGGATCACGGCCTCGGCCGGCAAGAAGCCGTGCAGCAGCGTCTCGATCGAGGGGCGCGCGCCGCCCACGTCCTGGAGGGCGTGGGCGAGGTAGGCCACCATCTCCTCGTCGCCCATGTCCTCGCGGTCGAGGAGGGCGAGGATGTCCTCCATGCGGACGCCGGGAAAGTCCTTCTTCTGGACCGACTTGAGATCGGAGCCGCTCCCCTTCACGCGCAGCACGGGGATCTGGCGGCCCCGGTGGTCGCGCTCGGCGACCTTGATCGACGTGTTGCCGCCGCCCCACACCACGAGCGAGGTCTCGGCGCCGATCAGCCGCGAGGCGTAGACGAGGAGATCGAGGCCGGCGAGCGCGCGCGCGTCAGCGTCGGACCAGCGGGATTTCATCGCTGGTCCCACCATAGCCCAAGGCCGGGAACGAGTAAAATCAATCCCGGCCGATCCGGCTCCGAAGCCTCTGCCCCATCGCCTCCGCCCACCGGGCGGAGCCGGCGTCGGACGGATGGTAGCCGTCCTCCGCGATCAGGTCGGGCCGGCGGGGCACCTCCCGCCCGCTCAGCGCCCGGTCGCCTCAGGGCGCCATCGCGAGCAGCTTCGGCGGCGGCGGGGGCAGGGCCGCCTCGCCCCGCTGGCGCTCGCGCACGTTGGCGATCACCAGGAGGGCGACGAGGGCGACGACGACGACGGCCCCGCCGATGAGCAGCGCCACCGTCGTCGGCTCGAAGGCCTCCGCGCGGGCGGGCTGGACGGCGGTCACGAGCACGACGACGAGGACCAGGATCGCGGCGATTCGCTTCGTCATTGGCCTACCCTACAGGCTTTCCCCCCGCGTGCCAAATGCCAAGTGCCGCCCGGGGTGCGCGGGCGGGGCAACTGTGCCATGTTAGAGGGCGCCCGGGAGCCGGCCCGGCACTCATTCCCGCGGGAGGGCGAGGAGGCGACATGAAGGGCCTCATGATGGACTATCCACTGACGATCACCCAGTTCTTCGAGCGCAGCCGCCGCCTGTTCGCCCGGAAGACGCTCGCCACCCGGATCCCCGACCGGCCGCTCTTCCGCTACACGTACGCGGAGTTCGCCGACCGGGTGGCTCGGCTCGCGGGCGGCCTGCAGGCGCTGGGCGTCGGGCCGGGGGACCGCGTGGGCACCTTCATGTGGAACTGCCACCAGCACCTGGAGGCGTACTGGGCGGTGCCGATGATGGGCGCCGTGCTCCACACCGTGAACTTCCGGCTGGCGCCCCACGACATCGCCTACATCATCAACCACGCCGAGGACGCCGTCCTCGTCGTGGGCGCCAGCGTGTGGCCGCTGCTCGAGCCGGTCCGGGCGGAGCTGACCAGCGTGCGGCACTTCGTGGTCGTGCCGGACACCGGCGACGCCGCCCTCACTCCGGGCGCGCTCGGCTACGAGGACGTGCTCGGGATGGGCGCCCCCGTGACCGCGTGGCCGGCTCTCGACGAGCGCGACGCCGCCGGCATGTGCTACACCTCGGGGACCACCGGGCATCCCAAGGGCGTTGTCTACAGCCATCGCGCGATCTACCTGCACTCCCTCGGCATGGCCCAGGCCGACTCGCTGGCCCTCTCCGAGCGCGATGTCATCCTTCACATCGTGCCGATGTTCCACGCCAACGCCTGGTGCGTCCCCTTCGCCGGCGTCATGGCCGGGGCAACCCAGATCTTCGGCGGCCCCTCGCCCCAGCCGCGCGACATCGTGGAGATCACCGAGCGCGAGCGGGTCACCGTGGTGGGCGCGGTGCCCACGGTGTGGATCGGGGTGAAGGAGCTGTGCGAGAAGGAGGGCCACGACATCTCCTCGATCCGCTGCATCCCGATCGGCGGGTCGGCCGCGCCCCGGAGCCTGATCGAGCTCTTCGACAAGAAGTTCGGGGCCCAGATGCTCCACGCCTGGGGCATGACGGAGACGACGCCGATCGGCACCCTGTCGCGGCTCAAGAGCTACATGGAGAGCTGGCCCGACGAGCGGAAGTACGCCGTCCGCGCCAAGCAGGGCTACGCCTCGGTCTGCGTCGACCTCCGCCTCGTCGACGAGCAGGGACGCGTCTGCCCGTGGGACGGCAAGAGCCTGGGGGAGATCCAGGTGCGGGGACCGTGGGTCACCAGCGGCTACTACAGGAGCCCCGAGATCAGCGACCGCTGCACCGGCGACGGCTGGTTCAAGACGGGTGACGTGGCCACCATCGACGAGGAGGGCTACGTCCAGATCACCGACCGCACCAAGGACGTGATCAAGTCCGGCGGCGAGTGGATCTCCAGCGTCGACCTCGAGAACCTGATCATGTCCCATCCCAAGGTGCTGGAAGCGGCGGTGGTGGCGGTGCCGC
>JACQCN010000063.1 GCA_016201575.1 Candidatus Rokuibacteriota bacterium
GTCCGCTGCCACTTGCAGGCCCAGGCGGGTTTTGCCGGTCCCGCCGGGGCCGGTGAGGGTAAGCAGGCGCACGTCCTCGCGCCGCAGCAGTGCACACGCCGCGGCGCCTTCTTGCTCGCGCCCGATGAGCGGGGTGGGCTGCGCCGGCAGGTTGTTCGGCTGGCTGTCGAGGGTCTTGAGGACGGGGAAGTCGGCCAGCAAGTCCGGGATGAGCAGTTGCAAGAGACGCTCAGGGCGGTGCAAGTCCTTCAGGCGGTGCTCGCCCAGGTCCCGCAGATTCACACCCTCAGGCAGGTCATGCGCAACGAGGTCGCGCGTTGTCCGGGAGAGGAGGATCTGTCCGCCGTGCCCGGCAGCGCAGATGCGGGCGGCCCGATGCACGTCCAGGCCAACATAGCCACCGGCGACGAGGACGGGCTCACCGGTGTGCAAGCTCATACGCACGCGGACCTGGACCCCCTCCGGCCAGGGGTGGGCAGCAATGGCACGCTGCGCCGCCACCGCCGCGGCGGCAGCATCTGTGGCGCGGTGGAAGGCGACAAAGAAGCCATCCCCCGCGGTATCGACCTCGTGACCATTCGCCGCCTCGAAGACGGCACGCAGCAACCGCTGGTGGTCCGCCAGCACGTCGGCATAGCGGTCACCCAGGCGCTGGAGAAGACGCGTGGAGCCCTCAATGTCGCTGAACAGAAAGGTGACCGTCCCTTGTGGCAAGGCAGGCATAGAGCGCCCCTAGCTCCGGTGTTGCCGAATCCGCTCTTCTACTTCAGCCCAGATCGCGTCCGGAATGGGCAAGGTGACCGCCGCCACGCTTTCCTCCACCTCTTGCGGCGTGCTGGCCCCGACGATAACGCTGCTCACGCCAGGGTGACGCATGGCGAACTGGATCGCTAACGCTGGCAGCGGCACCTCGTGCTCACGCGCCCACAGCCACCACGCATGGGCCGCCGCGGCGTCCGGCTGGGCGGCGAGCCGCTCGTTGGCAAGTGGGTCATCCCCGGCGAGTAGCCCCGTGAGCAGCGCCCGTCCAAGGAGCACACCAACGCCTGCTGCTGCAGCCTCTTCAAGCAGCTGGGCATCGGTCTGGCGCACGAGAGAATAGTCGTCATGGGTGAGAATGTAGTCGAAGCGCCCGCTCGCAATGGCGCGTCGGTGGAAGTCGCGGCCGTATACCGCCAGGCCAATCGCCCGCAGCTTGCCCTCGTCCCGCAGCCGCTCCAGCTCGTCCACGGTGCCACCGGGGGCGAGAACGGTGTCCATGTCGATGTGCTCCACGGCGTGGACCTGCACCAGATCAATAGTGTCGAGTCCGAGGAGTCGCAGGCTGTTCTCCACCGTCCAGCGCGTTGCAGCCGCCGAGTAGTCTCCATAGCGCTCCGGGTGGGTCCCCGCCTTGGTGCACAGATGCACCCCGGGAGGAAGGCCGCCAAGCGCGGCCAGCGCGCTCCCCAGGCGCCGTTCGCATTGACCGTAAAAGGGCGAATTGTCAATGTAGTTGATGCCCAGCGCAAGTGCATGGTGAATCGTCTGCACCGCCGCCTCGTCGGACACCGATCCGTACAGGCCTCCGAGCCCAGCGCCACCGAGAGCCAGCACCGTGACGTCGATGCCAGTCCGACCCAACCGCCGCTTGGGCAGGGATACGATTTCTCCCGAAGCCCGCTGCAACCCGCTCGACAGACGTGGCTCTGTCATACTATTTTTCTCCCTTCATGCTGCTGGCTCCACCGTCACCTTGAAGCCGAACGAATAGGCTTTTATCCGTCGTACGCCGCGCATGGCGGATAAAACCAGTTGGACGAAATCGCGTCCCCTCACCGCTATGGGGATTCTAGTCCGGCGGCGCGCGGCGCGGAAGTCGGTTTCGGGCCGGTCGGCAGCGCCGGGCCCGGCCACCACCGCGAGGTGCGGAAGGGCGCCCCGGTTAGAGTCGGACGCGCGCCTGGCCGTCAGGCGCGCTTCCGCAGGAACATCGCCCAGACGGCGGCGTAGGCGCCCGCCCACATCGCCGCGAAGGCGGTGAGGCTCCCGAGCGCCAGTGTCGAGGCGTTGGTGAGGCCCTGGGTGATGTTGCAGCCCTCGGCGATCACGGCGCTCGCGCCCATGAGGAGGCCGCCCGCGAAGACCTGCACGAGGCTCCAGCCCGGCGGGAGCTTCCATCGGAACTCGGCGGCCGACCAGGCGCCGGCGAAGCCGCCGAGCGCGACGCCGGCGAGCAGCACCATGCCCCAGGAGACGCGGCTCGGATAGCCGACCACCGGGTAGGTGAGCAGGTGGCCCGTGTTGGTCGCGAACGTGAGGCCGGCCGGCGCGCCGCCGAAGGCCGAGGCCCACCAGCCGCCGGCGATCAGGACGCCGATCACGCTGCCCGTCATCCACCAGCGCCACTTGCCGTCCTGAGCTTCCCCGCGGCCGCGCGCGAGGACCAGCGCCGCGCCCGCCGCCATTACCGGGATCACGACCCAGGGCGACACGCCGAGGACGCGGGGCAGCGTCGGCGCGGCATCGCCGCCGAGCGTCGGTCCCTGCAGCGCGCGGCGGAGGGGCACGAGCGCGCCGACGGCGGCGGTCGTGGCGCCGAGGCCGAAGCCGAGCAGGACGACCCACGCGCCGACGGCGCCTTCGCCGAGGCGATACCACGTGCTCCCCGCGCAGCCCCCCGCCACGATCATGCCGACGCCGAACGCGAACCCGCCCGCGAGGTTGGCGGCCCAGTGGAACGGGCGGAGTGGAATCTCCACGAGCCCGAGGCCGAGGAGCGCGTGCACGCCGATCGTGGCGACGACGAGCGCGAGCAGCCAGGCGCGCGCGATCGTGCCGTCGCCGAACAGGTAGAGGTTCGACAGCGCGCGCGTGAGGCAGAAGCCGCCTCGCTGAGCGGCGTAGCCGAAGGCGCCCCCGGCGAAAAGGGCCGAGACCCAGAAGGACCAGGCCGGCTCGTCCATGGCCGCTATGCTACCAGCAGGCGCGGCGCCGCCGTTCTTTCCCCTGGCGCGCGTTGCACTTACAATCGGGCTGCGGATGTACGACTTCAAGCCCGACCGCTACAGCAGCCACTCCGTCATCGTGCGGCTCGCGGGCGACGGGCAGGGGCGCCGGCTCCTCGACGTGGGCGCCGCCGACGGGCTGCTGAGCCGGCTCTTCACCGAGCGTGGCTGGCGCGTCACCGCGATCGAGCGCGATCCGGATCGCGCCGCCGGCGGTCGCGCCTTCTGCGAGCGCATGGTGGTCGCCGACCTCGACCGCGAGGTGCCCGCGCTCGACGAGCGCTTCGACCTGATCGTCTACGGCGACGTGCTCGAGCACCTGGTCGATCCGCTCAAGATCCTCCGCGCCCTCGACGCGCGCCTGGCGCCGGGCGGGCGGGTGATCGTGTCGATGCCGAACGTCGCCCACCTCTGGGTCCGCCTCCCGCCCCTGCCCGGCCGGTTCGACTACGCCGACCGCGGCATCCTCGATCGCACCCACGTGCGGTTCTTCACCGAGCGCTCGCTGCGGCAGCTCCTGGCCGCCGCCGGCCTGGAGGTAGCGCGCCTGGAACCGACGCCGGCGCCGCTGCCGCAGGTGGTCCCGCCCCGCTGGCACGGGCCGTGGCTCGACGCGCTCCACGGCGTCAACGCCGGCGCGGCGCGCGCGTTCCGCCGGCTCCTGGGCTACCAGTTCGTCGTGGTCGCGCGGCCCCTCGCCGAGACCCGCGCGGCTTTGGCGGCGCGCGGCTGATGGCGGAGCGCACCGCGGGCCGGCCCGCGACGCCGCCCCGGGTGGTCGTCGTGATGCCCGCCTACAACGCCGGGCGCACGCTCCGCATGACCTACGAGGAGCTGCCCAAGGACACCGTGAGCCTCGTGATCCTGGTCGACGACGGGTCGACCGACGCGACGCTGGAGATCGCGCGCGGGCTGAACCTCCAGATCTTCGTGCACAACCGCAACTACGGCTACGGCGCGAACCAGAAGACGTGCTACATGGAGGCGCTGAAGGCGGGGGCCGACATCGTCGTGATGGTCCATCCCGACTATCAGTACGATCCCACGCTGGTGCCCCAGATCATCGAGCCGATCGTCGAGGGACGGGCCGACGTGGTCCTCGGCTCGCGGCTCAAGGGCGGCTCCGCCCTGGCCCAGGGCATGCCGTGGTGGAAGTACGCGGCCAACCGGTTCCTGACCGCGCTCGAGAACCGCGCCTTCGGGCTCTCGCTGTCCGAGTACCACACGGGCTACCGCGCCTTCCGCCGCGCGGTGCTGGAGACGGTCAACTTCACGGCCAACTCCGACCGGTTCATCTTCGACCAGGAGATCATCGGGCAGGTGGTGGCCGCCGGCTTCCGCATCGCGGAGATCGCGGTGCCCACGCGCTACTTCCCCGAGGCGTCGTCGGCGAGCTTCGTCGACTCGACGGTGTACGGGCTCCGCATCCTCTCCACGCTCTTCTGGTTCACGCTGAACCGCCTGGGCATCCGGCGGTCGCGCCGCTTCGACAGCCTGCGCGCGCGGTACACGCGCCTGCCGTGAGGCTGGCCGTGGCGGCGGTGAACGGGCTGGCCGCCGCGCTGGCCCTCGCCGCCGTCGCGATCATCGTCACCGGCGGCTTCACGGTCGGCGGCGTCGCGCTCGCGCGACCCGAGGACCTGGTGGTCGCCGGGGTGGCGGTGGTGGCGCTGCGCGCGCTGCTCCGGCCGATCCGGCTGCCGGGCTCCCGCCCGCGGCGCACGGCGCTCGCCGGCGTCGCCGTCTACGCCGTGATCTTCTCCTTCA
>JACQCN010000438.1 GCA_016201575.1 Candidatus Rokuibacteriota bacterium
AAGCAGTACTACCTCGGGTGTCTCTCGCAGGCGTCCTACCTGATCGGCGCCGAGTCGGCCCGGACGGCGGTCGTCGTCGATCCGCGGCGCGACGTCGACGAGTACGTGACCGACGCGGAGGGGCTCGGGCTCCGGATCACGCACGTCATCCTCACCCACTTCCACGCCGACTTCGTCGCCGGCCGCGTGGAGCTGCGCGACCGGCTGGGGGCGCGGATCCATCTCGGCGCGCGGGCGCGGGCCGAGTACGACTTCTCGCCCCTCAAGGACGGCGACGTCCTCGAGTTCGGGCGGGTGCGGCTCGCGGTCCTCGAGACGCCCGGTCACACGCCGGAGGGCCGCTTCGAGGGCGAGCGGCGACAGGAGGCGATTCCCGGCAGCACGAACATCCCCCTCAACCAGCTCCGCCAGCGGATCGCCGAGATTCCCACGGACAGGCCCGTGGTGGTCTACTGCCAGAGCGGCCAGCGGTCCTCGACGGCGGCCAGCCTGCTCGCGCAGGCGGGGTACACGCAGGTCCTCGACCTGATCGGCGGCATCGCGGCCTGGAAGGTGTCGCCCGCGCAAGGAGTGCCCGCCCATGTATGACGCGATCTTCGTCGCTCCGTGGCCCTGGTGGGTCGCGGGCCCGGCCCTCGGGCTCGTGGTGTTCCTCACGGCGTGGCTCGGCGGAAAGGGCCTCGGCGTGTCCACCGCCTACGGGTCCGTCTGCGCGCTGACCTCGCGCGTGCCGTTCTTCAAGACCGCGCAGTACCGGGAGGCGTGGCGCCTCTGGTTCGTGCTCGGGCTGCCCATCGGCGGCCTGCTCGCGGTGGCGCTGGGACACCGGTTCGCGCCGGGCCTCGCCTACGGCGGCCTCGACGCCCTCGTGGCCGGCTCGCTCTCCGCCAAGGCCGGGCTCCTGTTCGTGGGCGGCGGGCTCGTCGGCGCCGGCGCCCGCTGGGCCGGCGGCTGCCCGAGCGGTCACAGCATCGTCGGCATCGCGCAGGGCTCGATCGCGAGCCTCGCTGCCACCGTGGGCTTCATGCTCGGCGGCGTCGTCGTCTACAACCTGCTCGTCGCCGTGCTGGGAGGCTGACATGCACCCGTCGCGATTCCTCGTCTTCGGCACGCTGTTCGGCTTCGCGCTCTCGCGGGCCCGGGCCACCGACTACGACACCATCGCCGCCATGTTCCGCTTCACGGACCTGCACCTCATGTTCGTGATCGGCGCGGCCATCGGCACTGCGGCGCTCGGCTTCCGGGTGCTCCGCCTCGCCGGGAACCGCACGCTCTCAGGTGGCCCGGTCGAGCTTCGGGACAAGCCGTGGCACCGGGGCGCCATCTGGGGCGGCCTGCTCTTCGGCGCGGGCTGGGCGTTCAGCGGGGCCTGCCCGGGCACCGCGCTCGCCCAGGTCGGGGAAGGCAAGCTGGTGGCGCTGCTCACGGTCGCCGGCATCCTCGCCGGCACCTACGTCTACGGGCTCGCGCGCTCGCGGCTCGGTACGGCGGCGCCGTCACCACAGGTCACGGCCGCGGCGTCGTAGATGATCACCGCCGTCGCCGGGAGGGCACGCTCGACCTGCACGTGCCGCCCACCGCGCTCCAGGGCGTGAAGAACGGTGACCGCGTGGCGGTGGCGATCGGCATCAACCCGTCGCCCAGCGCGGCCATGACGCCCGGCACGCGGCCCTCGCAGACCGGCGGCGGCGCCGGCGTGGGCGCGGGCGGCGCGACCACGACGACCCCGTCGACCCCGGGCTCGCAGAACCGGTAAATCGCTTCGCTCCAGCGGCCGGGACCGCGAAAACGGTCCCGGCCGCTTTCTCTCCGGCCATCAGGACGCGGGGCGAGCGATCTCGCCCCGCTCGATCGTGTACGTCTCCTGGACGAAGGCGACCCGCTTGACGTCGGACTCGGCCAACAGCACCGACAGCCCCTCCCGCTGCACCTGGCGGATCGTGGCCGCGAGCTTGTCGCCGAGCCCCGGGGAGAGGCCCTCGAAGGGCTCGTCGAGGAGAAGCAGCCTGGTGCCGCTCATCAGCGCCCGCGCCAGGGCGACCATCTTCTGCTGTCCGCCGCTCAGCTGCGCGGCTCGCCGTCCGGCCAGGCTCCTGACGTCGGGCATGAGGCAGTAGACCCACTCCAGCCGCTCCGACGGGCGCGCGAGGCCACCGGCCCACGCGGGCAGGAGGAGATTGTCCGCCACGGTGAGTGGACCGATGAGCCGCCGGTCCTCGGGCACGTAGCCGATCCCCAGCGTGGCGCGCCGGTAGGCGGGCACCCGCGCGAGATCCACGCCGTCCACGCTGATGCGCCCGTCCGACAGCGGGAGCAGGCCCATCACGCTCTTGAGCGTGGTGGTCTTCCCCGCCCCGTTCCGGCCCACGAGCGCGACCAGCCCGCCCGGCGGCACGGCGAAGCCGATCCCGCGCAGGACGACGACGCCCTTGATCCCGACCCAGACCCCTTCGACGCTCAGCATGTCAGGCATGGCCGAGGACCGCCTTCCGCACGTCGGCGTCGGCGAGCACGGTCACGGGCTCGCCGTCGGCGATCACCAGCCCCTGGTCGAAGACCAGGACGCGCCGGCTGTAGCGGTGCACGACGTCCATGTCGTGCTCGACGAAGATCGTCGTGATCCGGCCCTGCCGCAGGACGCCGACGAGCGTGTCCATCACCTCGAACTTGTCCTCGGTGCTGACGCCCGCGGTGGGCTCGTCCATCAGGAGGAGCCGCGGCCGGAGCGCGATCGCGAGGGCGATGTCCAGCAGCTTGCGGCCCCCCTCGGGCAGCTCGCCGACGGACCGGCTCGCGTAGGCTTCGAGGCCGAACCGCTCGAGGATCTGTCGGCCCTCGTCCGTCCACGGCGCCCGGTAGAGCGGCGCCCACACGCCGCCGCGGCCGGACCGGGCCGCGAGCGAGAGGAGCATGTTCTCGAGCACCGTCAGCCCGAGGTAGAGCTGCGGGATCTGGAAGGAGCGGGCCACCCCGAGCCGGGTGATGAGCCGCGGCGAGAGCCCCGCGGTGTCCCGGCCCGCGAGGAGGATGCGCCCGCGGTCCGGCGCGAGGTAGCCCGTGGCCAGGTTGAGGAACGTCGTCTTGCCGGATCCGTTGGAGCCGACGATGCCGACCATCTCGCCCTCGTCGACGCGGACGCTCAGCTCCTCCGCGGCGCGGACCGCCCCGAAGAACTTGGTCAGCCCAGCCGCTTCCAGCAGCGCGGTCATCGGCCGCCCCTCGGCTCGCGCGCCTGGTCCGCTGTTCGAGCGCCCGCTGCGCCGGCGCCATCCCGGGGGGAGGTTCGGAAGGGGGGCGGAGCCCCCCTCCGAGGAAGCCGTCTCGCCAGCGCGCTGAGGCTCCACAGCCCGCCCGGCAGGAAGAAGATGATGACCAGGAGCACGATCCCCAGGGTCATCTGCCAGGTGTACGGCGACAGCTCGAAGGCGTAGTTGCGCACGAACTCGAACACGATCGAGCCGACCACTGGCGCCAGCACGCTTCCCGTCCCCCCGAGGATGGCCACGAAGACGAACTCCCCGGACTGGGACCAGAAGGACAGGTCGGGCGTGATGTGCCCCACCGACAGGCCGATGAGCGCGCCCGCGACGCTGGCCAGCCCGCCCGCGATGACGTAGGACACGTAGATGGTCCGCCACACCGAGGCGCCCATGTACTCGACGCGCACCTCGTTGTCCCGGATCGCGCGCAGGGTGTAGCCGACGGGGGACGCGGAGAAGCGGTGAGCGGCGTAGATCAGGAGCGCCGCCAGCACGAGCGTGAGGTCGTACAACGCCAGCCGCAGGGACTGGGCGACGGGCCGGAGCCCGGCGAGCGGCGGCGCGGGAAGCCCGAGGCCGTCGGTGCCGCCGGTGATCGCGTAGAACTTCAGGAGGACGCCGTAGAGCACCATCGAGAAGGCGAGGTTGAGCAGGGCGAAGTACACGCCCCGGTACCGCGCCACCAGGAGCCCCAGGAGCGCGCTGGTCCCGACGCCGGCCAGGAGCGCGAGGCCGAGCAGCGCGAGGCCCTCCCGCACGTGCAGGTACTTCACCGCCATCCCGGCGGCGTAGGCGCCCGCGGCGTAGTAGAGGGCGTGCCCGAAGGTGAGCAGCCCTCCGCGCAGGAGCAGCACCACGCCGAGGACCGCGAGCGCCTTGGCCCACGCGACCGTCAGCAGGAAGACGATCCACCCGGACAGGACCAACGGCGCCAGCAGGAAGAGGACGAGCGCGCCCAGCGGGAGGAGCGGGCTCGGGCGGGGGCGCGGACCCATACCGCCCTAGATTCTCCGCACTTCGATCTCCCCGAAGAAGCCCTGGGGCCGGAACAGGAGGACCAGCGCCATGATGAAGTAAATCGCGAACAGATCCAGCTCGGGAGCGAGATACACCGCGGCCGAGCGCGCGAGCCCCACGACGATCGACCCGAGGGCCGCTCCGCCGATGCTCCCCAGCCCGCCGATGGCGATCACCGCGAAGGAGATCACGAGCACGTCGGCGCCGACGCCGGGCACGAGCGAGAACATGGGCGCGGTGAAGGCGCCGCCGATGGCGGCCAGCACGGCGCCCAGGGTGAAGGCCAGCGTGTACACCCTGGGGACGTTGATCCCGAGGGTCGAGCTGATTTCGCGGTCGGTGATCACCGAGATCAGCACCTTGCCCAGCCGGGTGCGCGTGACGGTGAGCCAGAGCAGCCCGCCCATCGCCAGCGCGATGCCCGTCAGGAGGAACGGGTACCACGCGTAGTTCACGCCGCCCAGGCGGACCCGCCCGAGGTAGGTGTAGGGCATCTCGGCGAACATCGGGGTCACGCCCCACGTGAGCTTGACCACGTCCTCGAGGATCAGGGAGATGGAGAAGGTCAGGAGGAGCTGCACCTCCTCCTCTCGGGAGTAGACGCGCCGAAGGAACACCCGCTCGATCAGGGGCCCCGCGATGATCCCCACGACGAGGGCGGCGAGGAGGAGCAGCCCGTAGCCGAGGATCACCGCGGATCCCGTCGCCGCGTACCTGAGCACGAGGAACGCGCCCAGGTACGCCCCCAGCGCGTAGAGGTTGCCGTGGGCCAGATTGAGGACGCGCAGCACGCCGTAGGTGAACGTGAGGCCCGCGGACACGAGGAAGAGCCACGAGGCGTAGGCGAGCCCGTCCAGCGCGATCACCGTCAGCAGCCGCATCCCGCCCCTCTTCCCCCGCATGGTCGCACTGCCCCACCCTCCCGACCGCCGACCGGGCGCCGAGCGTCGGAGCGCGCCCTCCCCTGACCCGCATTATTCACGAACGGTAGTCGCGTGTGGCGGGCGGGTCCTGTCGCAGGGCGCGGCCCCGCGGGTCCGGCTCCGTCACCCGCTCGCCCGAACGCCGCGCGGCGCGCGGCGAACGGGACGAGGGGGGCCCACTGCGCGCGGCCCCGCGGGGACCGCGCCCTGCGCCACCCGCTCGGTCGCGCCATCGCCGTTCGTGAATAATGCACGCGAAGCTGCGCGTCGGAGAATGGCATGTTCGAGCGCCGGCTGTGCCGGCGCAAGCCGCGGGGGATGCTCGAAGGGGGCCGTCGAGGCCCCCTCCGAGATCAGCACTGGGCGCCGGGGAAGCCCCGGTCGATCCAGTCCAGGCTCTTCATCCCGTCGGGCGGGTTCACGCACTTCGCCGGGAACATCCGGATCTGGGTGAAGGTGTTGATGCCGAGCCCCGGGTCGGACTTGAGCACCGCGTAGGCCGCGGGCTCGATCGCCTGGTGGCCGCCGCCGATGGCCATGGCGATGTGCCCGCTGGGCGTGTCGAACTCCAGGTGCTCGAACGCGGCCACCACCTGCTCGGGGCTCGGCCACCGCCCGGCCGCCTTGATGGCCTTCTCGTAGGCGGCGCGGATCCCCTGCAGCGCCTGCACGTAGTGGTAGGCGCCGTGGGCGATGTAGTCGTTCTTCGCCAGCCCGAACTTCTGGCGGTACAGGTTGATGAACTCCCTCCGGAGCGGGTTCCGCTCGAGCTCGGGCGAGACGATGGCGTGCGGCCCGCGCGACCCGATCAGCGTGCCCGGCGCGAGGTCCTTGATGTCGGCGCCGGTGTTGTTCACCACGACCACGCTCTGCTCCAGCAGGCCGCGCGCCCTGGCCTGCCCGGAGAAGGTCACGAGGTCACCGCCCCAGAAGCTGGTGAACACGACGTCGGGCTTGTTGACCAGGAGCTTGGAGATCTCCGCGGAGTACTCGCCGGCGAAGATCTTCGGCCACAGGGTGTCGACGACCTCGACGTCGGGCTTGAGCTTCTTGAGGGTCCGGCTGAACACCTCCCAGGAGTCGCGGCCCCACGCGTAGTCCTGGTTGATGCCGGCCACGGTCCTGACCTGGGGCTTGAGGCCCAGCACGTAGCGGGCGGCCCCGACGCCGTCGATGACCGTGTGCGCGTGGGTCCGGAAGACGTTGGGGTGCTTCGCTTCCTCGAAGACGCGGTCGGTCCCGCAGTCGGCGAGGACGGTGAGGACCTTCAGCTCGTCGGCCACGGGGGGCACGGCCAGGCAGTTGGCGCTGGAAATGTAGCCGATGACGGCGTTGACCTTCTCGTCCAGGGCCAGCCGGCGGAACTCGGTCACCACCTTGTCGGCGGGGCCGGCCTCGTCGGTGAAGACCGGCACGAGCCTGGCGCCCCCGATGCCGCCCTCCTTGTTGATCTTCTCGATCCACAGCTCGGCCGCGTTCCGCGACGGGATGCCGAAGGGACCCGACGCGGGGCCCGACAGGAACGCGACGACGCCCACCTTGAGCTCCCTCGGCGCTCCGGCGACGGGCGCGGCCCAGGCGGTGAGCACGGTGTCCCGGGCCGCCGCGCCGAGGACGCAGAGGCCGAGAACGGCGATCAGGACGACAACGACTCGAGCACGTGTGTTCATGACGCCTCCCTCTTCCGTGAAGCGATGGCCGGAATGCATGAAAACCCGGCGCCAATCTAGCGGCTCGGCCGCGCCCCGTCAAGCGAGGGGCCGGCGCCGGAGCGGCAGCGGCAGCGAGCGGCGCGCGAGGAAGCGATCGATGCCCGCGCGGCCCTCGTCGGAGGCGACGAGCCGCCCGAACGCCGCGCGCTCGTGGCGGAGGCCGGCCTCGAGCCCCTCGACGAACCCCGTCTCGACGGCGCCCAGCACCGCGCGCGCCGCCGCCTCGCGCGGGACCGAGCGATGGTGGGCGAGGAGGCGCTGGATCTCCGCGTTCCCCTCGACGTTCGGGTAGGCCATGGTTCCGCCGTCGGCGAGCGGCGACCAGAGCGCGCCGCGGAACTCGCCGAGCGCGAGCGCGCGCGCGACCGCGAGGGCGCGCGAGAGGGCGTCGGCCGGCGCGACCTCGTCCACGACGCCGAGGGCGAGCGCCTCGTCGGCCCCGCGCCGCCGCCCGTCCAGGAGCATCGCCAGGGCGTCGGTCAGCAAGGTGTAGACCTGCCCGCCGCCGGCCAGCGCGCGCCGGACGGCCAGCCGCGGCAGCATCTGGGTGCCGCCGAAGCCAGGCAGCACGTGGAGGTTGATCTCCGGCTGGCCCAGCTCGGCGCGCGCGCCGGCCACGCGCCACGCGCACGCCATCTGCAGCTCGTTGCCGCCGCCCAGCGCGTAGCCGTCGACCGCGGCGACGAACGGCGCGGGGGAGCGGCCGATCCGCCGGAACAGCGCCTGGGCGCGCCCCGCGAACTCCTCCACCTCCTCCGCCCGCGCGAAGGCGCGGAGCTGGCGGATGTCGGCGCCCGCCACGAACATCGCGCCCGCGCCCGTCAGCACCGCCGCGCGCAGCTCCCGCTCGCGCTCGAGCGCGTCCAGGGCCTTCTCCAGGTCCTCGAGCACGCCGCGGCCGATCGCGTTCGCGGGCGGCGAGTCGAGCGTCACCAGCGCGACCGTTTCGGGGAAGCCGGGACGCACCGGGTCGACGCGCACGTGGACCGTCTTGCTCTCGACGAAGCGCGAGCCCCAGGCCTCGTAGACCTGGCGCGCGGCGCGGGCGGCGTCGAGGCCCGGACCGGCGCCGACGCGCACGGCGAGCGTGCCCGCGTGGCGGTTCTCGGCGATCGCCTGGTTCGCCTCGGCCAGCTTCTCCCACGGGTGGACGGCGGGCGCGTGCACCGGGAGCGCGCCCGCGTCGATCAACCGCACCACCGCTTCGGCCTGGTGGGCGTTGGAGAGATGGCTGCCCAGGATGGCGAAGGCCGGGAACAGGATCCGCTTCTGGTGCATCCAGACGTTCGGGGCGTAGAAGGACAGGCGCTGCCCGGCGGTCGACTCCAGGTAGACGACGCGCCCCGTGAAGGGCCGCACGAGGAAGGCACTGACCCCGAGGCTGTCCTGACCGGCCCGCTCCACGATCACGTCGGGATAGCCGCGCGGGTTGTCCGGTGTCGCGAGCAGGCGCCCGACGGCCTGCCCGAACGGCTTCAGCGTGTACTCCTGGTACTCCCGGTAGGCGTCCGGATCGCGGTCGTAGTCCGGCATCGCCGCCGGCCAGCGGAAGCCCGGGCTCCGCGCGAGCGTCTCCAGGCTCACGACGCCCTGCGCCGGCAGCGCCCCCTGCACGCGCGCGGCCTGGGCGTCGAGCCGGGTGACGGCGACGACGCGCGCGCCCGCCGCCCGCGCCGCCGCGATCGCCTCCGCGCCGGCCCGGTCCTCCGGCTCCGCCCCGACGCCCAGGTAGACG